>DAIQBC010000073.1:0-10449 GCA_036781345.1 Acidimicrobiales bacterium
GTTGAGCTCGATGAGCTCGCTGCCCTCGTGGGTGGCCTCGGCGTTGTCCTTGAGCGCCCAGCCGAGCAGTGCCGAGACGGCCGCTCCGGTCATCGCGACCGAGACGGGGATGATCACGAGGATGATCACCGCGAGGATGAAGGCGCCGAGCATGGCGTCATCCTCCCCCGACGTGGGCCCAGGCTTCCACCTCGACGAGGGCGCCGAGGGGTAGGTCGGCCACGCCGATGGCCGACCGGGCCGGGCGGTGGTCGCCGAAGGCGTCCATGTAGACCTCGTTCATCTTCGGGTAGTCGCTCCCGAGGTGGCGGAGGAACACCGTGGTCTTCACGACGTCGTTCAGCGTCGCGCCCTCGCTCGCCAGGAGGGTGGCCAGGTTGGCGATCGCCTGGCGCAGCTCGTCCTCGAGACCGCCGGTCAGGAGCTTGCCGTCCGCGAGGCCGAGCTGGCCCGACACAACGAGCCAGTGGCCCGCGCGCACGATCGGTGTGTAAGGACCCAGCGGCTTCGACATAGACCGATCCTGCCACCTCCCCGGAACCCGCGGGAGCATCACTGGGGTGGGCCCGCGACGGCCCACGAGCTCTGCGACCCGGCCACGTTGGGGAGCGCTCACCGCCAGCGGGCTCCCGTGGGCCAGTCGGTCGGGCAGCCGAGGTGCAACCAGGCGGCGGCGGCCACGGCCACGAAGGCGGCGTCCGATCCCCGCACGGGTCGGCCGGACGATGGCACCAGCTCGACATCGATCGGTGGTGTGTCGACGGCACGGAGCACGTTGAAGGAGCGGATCGTGAGGTCGTGGACCGTGCCGGCGCCGTCCACTGCGATGCCCTCGCTGCTCACCCAGGACAGCGCCATGTGGGCGGCGCCGGTGATGTAGGAGCGCAGGACCACCTCGTCGAGCGGGTCGCCGGACTGCACCCGCACGCGGATGGTGCCGTCGATGCCAACTTCGGCCTCGGCCACCGCTCCGGTGTGGGGATCGAGCACGGGAGCCGTGCTGCCCCGGGCCCCGGCCAGCAGCACCAGGGCCTCGCCCCAACCCACCGCCCGAGGGTCTGCCGACGTGGGCGGACCGGCCAGCTCGAACTCATGCACCGTGATCCCGGGTGCGACGAGGGCGACCGCGTCCGCCAGCCCGGGCGTGCGCGCCGCCCGGAGCACGCCGCGGCCGTCGGCCGTGGCGCCTCCGGCAACAGGGGGGCGCTTGGGTCCGAGGCGGACGACGTCCTCCCGGTCGTACAGCACCCGGACCGCGCGGACATGCTCTTCGGCGAGCCGTCGGGCGACCTCCGCCACGAGGCTGTGGGCCTTGCCGCCGAAGGCGCCACCGTTGGCGAGCGGCGACGCCGGCTCGCCGCCGGGTGCACACCACGAGGCGTCCGGCTCCAGGTAGGCGGGCTCGACCCAGGCCGTGCGCAACGTGGCGGCCCAGTCGCCGGGCGGGACCTCGAGCGGCGGACGAGCCTCCAACGTCGTGCGGCGGCCCTGCACCTTGCCCGCCGCGACACGCGCTTCGGCCACCGTCTCACCCACCACCCAACCACCTGCGCCGTCGGGCAGGGCGACGAGGGCCTCGGCGGGTGCGGTGTCATCAGCGAACCCGCCTCCCCCGAGGGCGACACCGGGGGTGACGAGCTGCGGGGTGCCCCCCTCGAGAGTGGCTCGCGCTGAAGCGGCGTCGAGATCACGGTCGACGCGCGCGGACGTCGCGACCGCCGCGACCTCGGCGGTGGCCGCGTCCCATGCGTCCAGGATCGTTCGCCAGCCGGTGCAGCGACAGAGGTGGGCGAGGAGGGCCTGCTCCACCGCGGCGTGGTCGGATCGCTCGGTGCCCTTCGCGCGCAGGCCTTCGAGCCGGCAGATGATGCCGGGGGTGCAGAACCCGCACTGGCTGGCGCCGGTGGCGCAGAAGGCTCCGGCCCAGCGCTCCCGCACCTCCGTGGGAAGGCCGTCAACCGTGGTGATGGCCCGGCCCGTGACTCGGCGGGCCGGGGTCACGCAGGCCACTCGCGGCTGGCCGTCGACCAGCACGGTGCAGCAGCCGCACTGGCCCTGGGGGCTGCACCCGTCCTTGGCTGAGCGCAGGCCGAGCGACTCCCGCAGCACGTCGAGCAACGACCCGCCGCGGTCGGCCACCTCGACCTGCTGACCGTCGACCTCGAGTTGGATGGTGGGTCCCTGACCGTGGTCGACCATGGGCGGGAGGATAGGTTCGCTCGGGTGTCTCGCCGCCCACCGGTCCTTCTGTCCCGACGCCACTTCCTGCTCGGCAGCAGCGTGGCGGCCGGTGCCGTGGTGCTGGGCGCGTGCGGGAGCGACGAGACCGGGGGTCCAGATGCCCCGCCCACCACTCCAGCTTCGAGCGGCCTGGCCCTGGCCCAGTTCTTCGGAGGCCTGCCCATGCTCGCGGCGGGTGCCGAGGTCCGCGCCCCGTTCGGGGTGGCCGATGCGGACGGCCTGCTGCCGGTCGACGGCTCGCCCCAGTCGCTCAGGGTGAGCATCCTCGGGCCCGGAGGCGAGACGGTGGTGGAGCCCGCCGCCGTGGCGCGTCACGCTGAGGGGCTGCCCCACGCCTACTACCCCTTGCGCTTCACGGTGGACGAGCCGGGGGTCTACACGGGCCGGACCGAGGTGGACGGCGACGTCCTCGAGATGGCCATCAAGGTCGATGCCGCCGCCGACGTGCCCGTGATCCCACCGGGCGCCCCGCTCCCCGCCCTGGCCACGCCCACTCTGGACGATCCGCAGGGTGTCGACCCTGTGTGCACGAACGACCCGATGTGCCCGCTGCACGATGTCACGGTGGCCGAGGCGCTCACCGAGAGGCGCCCGATCGCGCTGCTGGTGGCCACCCCTGCCTTCTGTCAGGTGGCCATCTGCGGCCCGGTCCTCGACGTGCTCCTCGGAGCGGTGGATGCGCACCCCAAGGTGCGGTTCCTGCACGCCGAGGTCTACGCCCGCCCCCAGGACGACCTCGACGTGAAGGCGCCCGTGATCGACGGGCTCGGGCTGGCCTTCGAGCCCTGCTTGGTGCTCACAGGGAGCGACGGTCTGGTGGCGGCTCGCCTGGACACGATCTACGACTCGGCCGAACTGGACGAGGTCCTGGCCCGGCTGAGCTGACCGCACCGGTAACGTACGCGGCCGTGAGCACCGCCGCCGAGCCGCGACCCCTGGAGCCCGGGTTGCACGTGCGCACCGATGCCGAACCGGTCGAGCGGGCCAAGGCGCTGGCCGCTGAGCTCGACGCCGACCTGTGCGTCACCGCTCATGAGGCCGAGGTCCTGCTCGCCAAGCTGACCGCCCTCCCCGCGCTGCCCGCTGACGCGCTTCCGGTGCTCGGTGAGCTGACCGGTCGGCTGGTGGCCGCTCAGCGCATCGCGGATCGCACCCTGGATCGTGCCGCCCTCCAGGTGGGGGAGCGTCTCGCGGCCGTCGGCTCTGGGATGGCCATCCATCCGAGCTCTGTCCGCGATCGCGCCGCCGCGGTCATCACCGCTCGTGCCGCGCTGGCCGTCGCGGAGGAAGAGCTGCGAGTACGGGAGGTCGCGGCAGCGACGGCCGCAGACGACCCGACCCCAGCGTCGACGCCGCCCGCGGGCCCCTCAGCGGAAGCATCGAGGGTCGAGGTGCTCCCCGCCCCCCGCCGACGGCGCTTCTTCGACTTCTTCAGGCGTCGGGGCGATCGGCGGGTGGAGGACACCAGCGAGTCCACCAGCCTGCTGCAGCTGATGGCTGCCAGCACCGACGAGGCGTTCGGTGCCCGTCGCGCCGAGGCCGCTCGTGACGACCAGCTCGTGGTGCTCGGTGCACAGCGCATTCGTGCGCACGAGGAGCTGCGGGTGGCAGAGCGCGCGTGGGCGGACTTGGCCGGCGACGACGCCGTGGAAGATGTCGAGGCGGTCGTTCGCCGCTTCGACCCGCAGCATCAGAACGCCGTGGAGGTGGCGCGCGAGACGGTGGGGGTGCGGGCGGTGATGACGCTGCTCGAGCGAGCGAGAGAGCGGTGGGAGGAGGCCTGGCGCTCCTTCGGCTTCGAACCGCCGCCATCGGCCGATGAGGACGCGATGGCGTCCATGTCGGTCCGGCTGACCCGCACAGTGGTCATCGTCGACGCGGCGGTGGACAAGGCGGAGCTGTTGGCCCTGGCGGCCCCGGCCGCGGCGGTGGTGGCAGTGGAGCCGGCTAGCTGAAGGACTTGCCGCAGCCGCAGCTGCGCTGCGCGTTGGGGTTCTCGATCGCGAACCCCGCGCCCTGCAGGCCGTCCTTGTAGTCGAGGGTGGCCCCCTTGAGCAGCTCGGCGCTGGACGCGTCGACCACGACGCGGACGCCGGAGTAGTCGACGAGGTTGTCGTCGTCGGCCACGTCGGAGTCGAAGAACATCTCGTAGCTGAAGCCCGAGCACCCGCCGGGGCGCACGGCGACGCGCAGGGCCAGGTTCGGCTCGCCCTCCGCCTCGATGAGGTCCTTGACCTTGGTGGCGGCGGTGTCGGTGAGGGTGATCACGGGTGGGGCCTCCTACAGGACCGGACGAGCGCTCGCATGCTACCGGGGTACCGACGCGATCTCGACCTGGCACGGCGTGCGATGGGACAGATCGTGGAAGTCGACCACCCGCGCGTCGCCTCGGGCGTCGGCGAACCCCTCGACCAGGCCGCGGTGGAGGCTGCAGACCAGATCGGGGTTGGCCTCGGCCAGCTCACGAAACGGGCACCGGGTGAAGGCGATGGTGGCGCCATCCGCGTCGGCCACCGATTCGGGGTCGAACCCGAGGGCGCCCAGCTCCGCGGCAAGCGCCTCGGCGCACGTGGACGGCCCGCTCCGCCTCCTGGCCGCGACGGCGCCCTGCTCCCGACCCGCATCCACGGCGTCGGCGGCGGGGAGCTGAGCGCCGACGGCCAGGTGCAGCAGCATGCGGGCCAGGACCGGGAAGGCGGGAGGCTCGAAGCCCAAGGACGGGGCATCGGGCGCGAGGGAGTAGCGGTGCTGGGGGCGTCCGACAGACCCCTGCGCATCGGTCACCACCTCGAGGAGCCCGACCTCGCGCATCCGGTCGAGGTGGGGGCGCACGGTGTTCGGGTGGAGCTGCAGGCTCTCGGCGATCTGCGCCGTGGCCAGCGGCATCGGGGCTCGCGCCAGCTCGAGGTAGATCGCGTAGCGGGTGTTGTCGCCCAGCGCCTTGAGCAGCTCGAGGCGCGGGGCGTCATGGGTAGGGGCAGGCTCGCTCATGTCACGATGGAGTTTACACGGCTCCGGCCGGTAGAATCCGGGGGTGCCGACGCCGTCTCTGCCCACCTCTGAGGACGTGATGGCGGTGCTGCGGGGCGTGATCGACCCTGAGCTGGGCAGCGACATCGTCGAGCTCGGCATGGCGAAGGGCGCACGGGTGGAGGCCGACGGCAACGTCGTCGTCACGATCGCGCTCACCACGTCCGGGTGCCCGCTGCGCGCTCAGATCCAGCGCGACGTGCGCGCCAGGGTGGGCTCGCTGCCCGGCGTCACCCACGTGAAGCTCGACTGGACCGAGATGACCCAGGAGGAGAAGTCCTCGGCCATGGCCAAGGCACGGTGGAACGTGGCCCAACGCCCAGAGGACACGGCCCTCGCTCCGACCACCAAGGTGGTGCTGGTGGCCTCGGGCAAGGGTGGGGTCGGCAAGTCCTCGGTGACGGTGAACCTGGCGGCTGCGCTCGCCGCCACGGGGCTCACGGTGGGCGTGCTCGACGCCGACATCTGGGGCTTCTCGGTGCCGCGCATGCTCGGCGTGGCGGGTCGGCTGGCCGGCGAGGAGCGAGATGGCAAGAAGCAGATGATCCCGCACGAGCGCGTCGTGGGCGAGGGCCTGCTCCGCATCGTCTCCATGGGCTTCCTGGTGGAGGACGAAGAGCAGGCGCTCATGTGGCGGGGCCTCATGCTCAACCGGGGGGTCACCCACTTCCTCCAGGACGTGGCCTGGGGCGACGATCTCGACTACCTGTTCGTGGACATGCCCCCCGGCACCGGCGACGTGCAGATGGGGGTGGCCAAGCTCCTGCCGCGCGCCGAGGTTCTCGTGGTCACCACCCCTGCCCAAGCAGCCCAGAAGGTGGCCAGCCGGGCGGTGTCCATGGCCCGCAAGAGCTTCCTGCGAGTGGCCGGCGTGATCGAGAACATGAGCTCGTTCACCTGCGAGCACGGCATCGCCTACAACCTCTTCGGTGAGGGTGGTGGCGCGGAGCTGGCCGCCGAGGCCGGCGTGCCCTTGCTCGGCCAGGTGCCGCTCGAGCCCGCGGTGTCGGCAGGTGGCGACGCGGGCGAACCCGTGGTCCTCGGTGAGGGAGCGGCGGCTGATGCCTTCCGGGCCATCGCGCAGCGCATCCTCACGGACGCCATCCCACCGGTCGAGATGGCCGGCTGCAGCGCGCGCATGCTCGACGCCGCCATGACGGCGCTCGACGCCCTCGACGCGCTCGACGCCTGATACCCCGTTCTGTGGACGCCCACGTCCGCATAGCGAGCGTGAGGGTCCACAGAACCGGGGGCCTTAGGCGGCGCTCCAGGGGGCGTCGGCGTCCTTGCCCACCGCCCGCCCCTCCGCCTCGAGCTTCCGCAGGTGGGCCCACACGGTGGCGGCGGCCATCGGGAGCAGCTCCTCGGGGAGCCCGGTGTAGAGCTGGGCCACGATGGCGTCGATCGTCGTGGTCCTCGCCGCGTGCAGCGCACCGAGGATCTGGTCCTCCCGCATGGCGCGGTGCGCGAGGTACTCGTCGATCTTGGCGGCGGGGTGCTCGATCGGGTGGCCGTGGCCCGGGGCGATCGTGCGCAGGCGCGGCCGCAGGCCCTTCAACCGCTCGAGCTGGGCCAGGTAGAGGGCCATGTCGCCGTCGGGCGGACGGATGACGACGGTCGAGCCCTCCATGATGTGGTCGCCGGAGAAGAGCATCCGCTCCTGCTCGAGCAGGAAGCAGAGGTGGTTGGAGGCGTGCCCGGGGGTGTGGACGGCGCGGAGAACGAACTCGGTGGCTTCGATGCGGTCGCTGTCGCCAAGGGAGCGGTCGATCTCCAGGCCGTCGCGCGCGTCGAAGGCCACCACCTCGGCGCCGGTGCGCTCCTTGAGGCCGGCCACACCGGGGGAGTGGTCGGGGTGGGTGTGGGTGCAGGCGATCCACCGGATGCGGTCGCCGCCGCAACCCGCGATGGCGTCGAGGTGCACGGCGTCGTCCGGACCCGGATCGATGACGACGATCTCGTCGATCCCCACGAGGTAGGTGTTGGTGCCCGGACCTGTCATCAGTCCGGGGTTGTCCGCGACGATGCGCCGCACCAGCGGGCTCAGCGCGCTGGCCACGCCGCGGATGATCGGCGCCCGTTGCGGCGCCTCGAGATCGGTCGCGGGATCGGTCACGCCGGCCCCGGGTCGGCGGCGGCGAGGTCGTGGGCGGCCAGCAGCTCGTCGCAGGTGGCGAAGCGACCGACGTCCTGGAGGCTGTGGATGGTGGGGCCGATCATGGCGAAGTCGCCGATGCGGTGCCGGGCCAACGCGTCGGCGGGGCGGACCCATTCGCTGCCGATGAGCTCTTCGTCGTCGTGGGCGTAGGCCTGGCCCTCAGGGGCGCGGGCGAGGAAGAACCTCGTGTCGAACCGCTTCGGCTCACCGGCCGGTGTGATCCAGTGGGAGAAGTACCGGACCTGGTCTACGCCGAGCACCAGCTCCTCGGCCCGCAGCACGTCGAGCAGGCCCTGCGAGCCGGCGTGCAGGGCGCGGCGGTGCGCCTCGTAGCGGGCCTGCGCCGCAGTGTCGCGGTCGAAGCGCACCGGCTCGCCGTCGGCACCGCGGGCCAGGAGGACGCCAGCCTCCTCGAACGTCTCGCGCACGGCGGCGACCCAGAACGCCCGACCCCCGGCCGGCACACCGAGGCGGGCTGACGCGTCGGCGTCCGTCAGGCCGGGGCACCGGTCCTCGAGGTCCGGCTCGTGGTCGGCGGCGTCGACGACGCCACCGGGGAACACGTGCACGCTGCCGAACGCGGTGCGCGGGTGGCGACGCAGCATGAACACCTCGATGGGCCGGTCGTCGTGGTCGCCGTCCCGCACCAGCATCACCGTGGCGCTGTCTCGCGTGGGCACGCCCGGGGTCATCGGCCGAGGCCCGGCCGCGCTGGCGGGTCCTCCCAGCCCTCGACGTCCCACACGTCGCCAGCCTGTGGTCCGCGCCGGGCGGTACCCGTGGGCATGGAGGTCACCACCCGGAAGATCCCGCGCCCGGCGCGGATCCGGCGGAGCAGCAGGTTGCGCACCACTGCGCGGGTGGGCGGGAGGAGCAGCACGATGGCCAGCGCGTCGGAGAGAAACCCCGGCGTGATCATCAGTGCGCCGGCCAGCAGCACCAAGGCGCCGTCAACCAGCTCTGCGGAGGGGACCTTTCCGGCGCGCACCGTGCGCTGGAGTCGGTTGAGCACGCCGACGCCGGCCACACGGGTGAGCCAGGCGCCGACGAAGCTGATGCCGATCAGCAGCAGGATCGTCTCAGGGATGCCGAGGCCGCCCGCCACCTGGACGATCAGGTAGAGCTCGGCGATCGGCACCACCAGGAATACGAGCGCCAAGAGCAGAACCACCCCGGCAGCGTACCGGCCACCGGCCCCGGTCCCGATGGGGTCTAGTTGCTCCTCGAGCCGATCTGCTTGCGCTCGATCTCGTTGAGGCCGCCCCAGATGCCATGGGGCTCCCGGATCCGGATGGCGAAGGTCAGGCAGGGCTGGCGCACCGGGCAGCTGGTGCAGATCGTCTTGGCGCGGTGCTCGCGCTCCAGCTTCTCGTCCTTGCGCTCGAAGTGGGAAGGCGGGAAGAACACCTCAGCCTGCGGGCCCCGGCAGGCGGCCTTCATCTGCCAAGCCTCATCGACACGTTGTGCGCTCACGTGGCATCCCCCTTCCCCGAGCGACCCTACAGGTGCCTCTTTGGACGAAACAAGGGTCAAACATCCGCGAGCGGAACGCTCAGGATCGCGAACACTCCCAGGTCAGAGGCTCCCGCTCTGGCACCCTCGGCCGGCGATGCGGTGCATGGACAGCGCGTGAACGCCGGCAATCTCACCAATGGCGGCACCCGTTCAGTGGGGGTCGCGGTGGTCCTTCGCGGCCCCGTCGAGGGGCTCGACCTCGAGGAGCAAGCCGTCGATGGACACCACCCGCACGGCTTGCGCGGCGTCGATCGGGGTGGCGCGATTGGTACGGGCCCGCCACGGAGCGTCGCGCACCGTGACGATGCCGTCGGGGGCGACCCGGCCCACGGCCGTGCCCACCTCGCCCACCATCCACTCGCGGCCGATGGTCGGCGTGGAGAAGCGGGTGCGCACCATCCCGGGCATCCCCGCCAGCATGGCGAGCGCCATGCCGACGATGGCCACGAGCAAGGTGATCCAGGACAGGGACAGGCCGTCGTAGAGCAGCACGGACCCGACGGCGAAGGAGACGACGGCGATCGCGCTCCACAGGCGCGGCACGCCGGTCTGCACGTCGATGGCAAAGCCGAGCATCGCGAACAGGAGGAGGCCCACGCCCAACGGGTGGGTGGGGAGGGCGGCCAAGCCGTAGCAGCCCAGCACGAGGGCCCCGGCCCCCACCAGGCCGGCCACGCCGACGCCGGCGGTGAACAGCTCGAACACGATGAGAGCCAGGCCGATGACGAAGAGCAGGTACGCCACCGGGGGGCTGGACACGGTGTGCATGAGCTGTCCACCCAGAGGCAGCTGCCCGAAGCGGCTCTGCGTCACGGGTTGGCGCTCGCCGGCGACGATCCGGCTCTCGGCGCCCGGCAGGCCGCTGCCTGGCTGATCGCCGTAGATGAACAGACCGATCGTCGGCGCGGCATTGTCGACCAGGCCGAGGTCGACGGCATCGGCTGCGCTCAGCTTGTCGCCCACCGCCGCCTGCCCATCGAGGGTGCCGTCACCGAGCAGCTGGCGGCTGATCTCCACTCGGCCACTCCCCGGGGCGACCCCGACGGTGCGGGCGGCGGCCAGCACGGCAGTGGCTTCGCCCAGGGCGCTGCTCCCCGACGGACCGACCCACACGTCGACGGGCACCTCAGCGCCCTCGATGCGGTCGATGAGGCGGGCCAGGCGGTTGTCCGCCACCACCGCGCCGCTGCTGTTGAGCTGGAGGACGACAGCGAGCGCGCCCCCGTCCTCGGCGGCGGTGATCTGGGTCTCCACGTAGTCGACCACGACCTTGTCGAGGAGCCCGCTCACCTCGATCACGGCGACGTAGCCGTCTGGGTCGTCCTGGCGCAGGGCGGCCGATGCCGTAGGTCCGCCGAGCTGGAGGAGGACCCCGAGGAGTGCGACCGTCCAGCCGACCCTCGGTAGCGTCATCGATCGTGGACCCCGCTCGCTTCTTCGCTGCATCTCGGCTGCTCATCGTGGCCGGGAAGGGCGGCGTGGGCAAAACGGTGGTCAGCGCCACG
>DAIQBC010000074.1:0-10357 GCA_036781345.1 Acidimicrobiales bacterium
CGTGCCCTTGCTCGTGCAGGGGCGCGCCGCCCGGCTCCGGGCCGCCACCACGATCGCTGTGGTCGGCACCGCCACCTGGTACCTCGCGACCCGCCTCCTGCTCGACGGACCGCCGGAGTCCCGCCGAGCCATCGTGTGGCACCCGCCCGGCGTCGGCGACATCCGCCAGCTCGTCGACACCGTCGGCTCGTATTGGCTGCCGGCGGGCCTCGGCACCAACGGCATCCGTGTCATGACGGCCGGCGTCGTCGTCCTCGGTGTCGTCGCAGGGGGGTGGGCACTGCGAAGGGGTGGAGTGCGCCTCGCGAACGTGCCCCCGGCCACGGTGCTCGCCATGGGCATGGCGGTCACCCACATCGCGACCCTGGCGGCCAGCAGGGCGTGGGTCGACCGCGCCATCGTCGCCGACGACCGCCTGGTGCTGCCCGTCGTCCCGCTGGTCGTGCTGGCGCTCGGCGCGACGTGGCCAACCGACACCACGAGGCGACCAACGTGGCGCGCCCTTGGCGCCGGGGTGCTTGCGGTCGTGCTGCTGGCCCAGGCCGACCGGACCCTCGACTGGATCCACGAGGCCCGACGAGACGGCATCGAGTACGGACAACGCCGGTTCACCGCCTCCCCTACCCTCGCCGCCGTACGGGCGCTGCCCGAGACCACGCTCGTGTGGACCAACGAGGTGAGCCTGCTGTCGCTGCGAGCGGACCGCCAGGCGTTCCCGATCCCTCCCCGCACCGACAGCTACAGCGGTCAGGCCGATCCCGCCTTCACGGCCAACCTCGCGGCACTGCGCGACGGCCTGCGAGCCGGCGGAGCCGTCGTCTACGTCGACGGGTTCACGCATCAGCGCGTGCTCGACCCCGAGGAGCTCATGATCCTTGTGCCTGGCCTCGTGGCGGAGCCGTACGCCGACGGGCTCGTCATGCGGGTCAGTGCCTGACGCCTCCTAGGATCACGACGTGTCCGCTCCTGTCGTCCTCCTTCACGGGTTCGCCACCTCGAGCGCCCGCACCTGGGGTGACAACGGCTGGCTCGACCTGCTCGGCGATGTCGGCCGCATACCCCTCCCGATCGACCTGCTGGGCCACGGCACCGCCGACAAGCCCCACGAGCCCGAGGCGTACGCAGCCCTCGAGCAGCTCGTCGTGGACCAGCTGCCCGCTGAGCCCGTCGACGGCATCGGGTTCTCCCTCGGCGCACGGGTGCTCCTCACCCTCGCCAGCGAGATGCCGGAGCGCTTCGGTCGGCTGGTGCTCACCGGGGTCGGCGCGAACCTCCTCCGCACCGAGAGCAGCGACCTCGTCCTTCGCGCCATCGAAGGTGAGGGCGACCCCACCAACCCGGTGGTGCAGTACTTCGCAGGACTCGCCCAGCACCCTGATGTCGACCGCGCCGCCCTGGCCGCGTGTCTGCGGTCCCCCCGCCCCCAGCTCACACCCGAGCGGCTGACGGCCGTGCAGCTGCCCGTGCTCGTGGTGCTCGGGGACCAGGACTTCGCCGGCCCGGGTCAGCCTCTGGTGGACGCTCTTCCGGACGCGCAGCTGGTCACGCTCCGCAACGTCGACCACTTCGCCACGCCGAAGGACTTCGGTTGCATCGATGCCGCGCTCGACTTCCTCGGTGCCGGGCTGTGACCGATCGATGACCGCGGAGTTCGTGCTCGGCGTTGACCTCGACGGCGTGTGCGGTGACTACACGAGCAGCTTCCGCGCCGTTGTCGCGGAGGACCGGGGCGTCGAGCCGTCGCTCTTGGGAGATGCGCGCTCGTGGGACTTCGCCGAGTGGGGCATCGATGGGCCCGACGAGTTCGATCGGCTGCACCGCCTCGCCGTGCTCGAGCACCGCATGTTCCGGCACATGCCGCCGCTCCCTGGCGTGGCCGACAGCCTGTGGCGGCTGTCCGATGCTGGGGTGTGGATCCGCATCATCACCCACCGACTGTGTGTGAACTGGGGCCACGCGATCGCGGTGGCTGACACGGTCGCCTGGCTCGATGACACCGGCATCCCCTACCGCGACATCTGCTTCCTGGGCGCCAAGCCAGAGGTGGAGGCCGACTGCTACGTCGACGACGCCTCCCACAACGTCAGCGCGCTCCGCGAGGCCGGCAACCACGTGATCGTCTACGACGCCCCCTACAACCGTGATGTCGGCGGACCACGCGCCAGATCCTGGGAGGAGGTCGAGTCCCTCGTGTTCGATCGTGTGGCCGAGATCGGCGTGCCCCTCCAGCCGCAGCTGCCCGGCGTGGACCCCGGTACCGACCGCCTCACCCGCCGGGTCACGCACCCCTGGGCCTGACATCGACGACGGCCGATCGGCGTGGGGTAGGCAGAGGGCTCAGGCGGGCGGGGCCACGTCGATGGGTGCACCACCAGCCGCGGCCGACCGGTAGATCCCGTCCACGACCTCGTGGGCACGCAAGGCCGTCCGCAGGTCGGGGTGGTCACCCGGCTGTCCGCTGGCTACCGCCTCCACGAAGCCCCGATCCTGATTCGGCGCGTGGCCGTCATGGCGGTCCGCCACCGCGCCGAACAGCTCGTCTCCCTCGAGGGACCCCTGCTCCCCGGGACGGGTCCAGGTGACCGGCCCGTGCACGTCGTGCTCGAGGGTGAGGAAGGCGTGCTCGCAGATCACCTCGAGGCGGCGCAGGCTCGGTCGCTCGAGCAGCTGGTGCCACACGCTGGTGAGGCTGACCTGCGCGCCGCCGACCAGCTCCATGCCCGCAACCACGGTGTCCTCGATCCCGAGGTTGCCGTGGAACGTGGTGGAGCGGGCGCTCAGCGAGACGGCGGGGCCGAGCAGCCACTCCAGCGCATCGATGTCGTGGATCGAGTGCTCGAGCATCGTGCCTGAACCGGCCTTGGCCGGGTCCGAACGCCACGTCGAGCCGTACGAGCCCCGTACCGGCAGGAACTGGTCGTCGCGGAGGACAGCGGCCTGGACCCGGCCGGAACCCGGGTCCTCGATCTGGTGCTTGAGCTCCAGGAATGCTGGGCTGCTGCGCAGCACGAGCCCAACCTGGTTCACCACGCCGGCGGCGCTCACCGTGGCCGCCATGGCGCGCGCGCCCTCGAGGGTGGTGGCGAGAGGCTTCTCGCAGAACACGGCCAGGCCGCGCTCCACCGCCGCCGCCACGAGGCGCGGGTGCTCGCTGGTCCAGGTGCACACGTAGACGGCATCCACGGCCTCGAGCACGGCCTGTTCGCTGGCCATCGCCGCGGCACCGGAGGCACGGGCGAAGGAGGCCGCCCGGTCGGGATCGGGGTCGTAGACGGCCGCGAGCACGGCATCGGCCCCCGACCGGTGCAGGCTCTTGCCGTGGTAGGTGGCGATGAGTCCGGCCCCGAGGAACCCGATGCGCACCGTCATGTGTTCTGCACGGTGAGGCCGCCGTCGACGGGGATCACGGCGCCGGTGATGAACGACGCCGCAGGGAGCAGAAGGGACAAGGTGATGTGGGCGACCTCCTCGGGCTCGCCGTAGCGGCGCATCGGCACCCGGCGACGGGCGAACTTCACCTTGGCCTCCTCCGGGATCGGGTCGGTCATGCCCGTGCGGATCGGGCCCGGGCACACGCAGTTCACCGTGACCCCGCTCGGTGCCAGCTCGACGGCCAGGGATCGGGTGAGTCCCACGACGCCGTGCTTCGAGGCCGTGTAGGGCGCCATGAAGGCGGTGGCGCCGAGGCCCTCGGTGGACGCCACGTTCACGACGCGGCCGGCACCGTCACGGCGGAGATCGGCCAAGGCGGCGCGGATCGTACGGGTGTAGGCGGTGAGGTTCACCGAGAGGGTGGTGGTCCACGCCGCGTCGAAGCCGTCCTGGTCGATGGGCGCGGGCAGGCTCAGACCAGCGTTGTTCACCAGGAGGTCGATCGGCCCGAGGGCCGCCCTCGCCGCGGCCATGGCGTCGTCGGTGGCAGAGCCGTCGGCCAGATCGACCGCGATGGCCACTGCCTGACCACCGTTGGCGACGATGGCGTCGGCCGCGGTCGCCGCCGCCTGGCCGTTGCGGTCGAGCACCGCCACCTTCGCCCGCTGGTCGGCGAGCAGGAAGGCGGTGGCCCGTCCCATCCCGCTGGCCGCGCCGGTGACGACGGCAACCTGCCCCCTGATCGAGCGACTGAGCGTGGTGAGGCGCGGCATGGCCAACGACCGTAACGCCTACCCTGCCGTCAACCGACTACCGCTGTTGGATGGACAGTGGCGGGGGGCCGTAGCGGCCGCGCGCGTGGTCCAGCAGGGCCCGAACCCGCGCCCGGGGATCCCAGTACGGGCCTCGTCGCGACGGTGACACGAGCCCCGCCGCCAGCTGGCCGACGGCCAGCAGCCCCCGGATGGTGGCGTGGTAGCGGCCCGAGTGCTCGCGCACGAGCAGGAGCGTGTTCCGGAGCTGCAGGTAGTCGATCACCGCGATGCGGGTGCCGACGTCGGGGTTCACGACGATGGCCCCCCGGATGAGTCCAGTCTCCCAACCGGCGGCCGCTGCTCGCAGGGCGAGATCAGCCTCCTCGCAGTAGGCGAAGTAGCGCTCGTCGAAAAGGCCCACCTGTTGGAGCACCTCGCGGCGGGCCAGCATGAGGGTGCCATGGGGATGGCCCGCGGGCTCCCAGCCCTCCTCCACCGTCGCCGGCGCGAGGATCCCCCCGAAGTAGGGATCGACCACCGGGGTGAGCCTGTCGCCGAAGTCGGCGCTCGCCAGGCCGGCACGCGGCCGCTCCGCCACCGCGGCGAGCATGCGGGCCAGGCAGTCGGGCGCCGGCTCGGCATCGTGGGGGGCCAGTCCGACCCATCCCACGTCGGCGGCGCGTGGGTGCTCCAGCACATGAAGGAAGCCGACGTTGGCGCCGGGGCCGAAGCCACGGTTGCGGGAGAGCACGACCAGCTCCACCTCGGCGGGAAGGCCCGCCCGGACGACGCTGAGGGCCTCGGGCGCAGAACCGTTGTCGACCACGACGACACGCACCCCCCCGTCCACCTCCTGAGCCAGGAAGCGGGCCACGGTGCCTACGCAGCGCTCCGGACGGTTCCAGTGGAGGATGACGACGGGCAGCACACCGCCATCCTGGCCGCTGGTCAGTAGGCGCTCCGCAACGCGTGCAGCACCAGCGCGATCAGGGTGCCCTTGGCGTCGGCCCGAGATCGCGCGTCGATCCCGAGCACCGGCACATCATCAGCCAGCACGAGGGACGCACGCACGGCGTCCAGCTCATGGGCAAGCACGCCGTCGAAGCGGTTCACGGCGATCACGAACGGGATGCCGCGCGCCTCACAGAAGTCCACTGACGGATAGGCGTCCTCGAGCCGGCGGCTGTCGACCAGGATCACCGCGCCGATGGCGCCGGTGCTCACCGAGTCCCACGCGAACTGGAAGCGGGCCTGGCCGGGGGTGCCGAAGAGGTACAGCACGAGCCCGGAGTCCAGAGAGATGCGCCCGAAGTCGAGCGCCACCGTGGTGGCCAGCTTCGTGGCTACCGCTCCGGTGTCGACCCTCTGCGACACCTCGGTCAGCGGCGCCTCGGTGGTGAGCGGCACGATCTCGGAGATGGCGCCGACGAAGGTGGTCTTGCCCGCCCCGTAGCCGCCACACACCATCAGCTTCACCGGGAGGGCACCCTCCTCCTCGACGCTGTCCGGTCCCAGTGGCAAGGTCACAACGCCTCCAGCCCGGTCAGCACTCGCTCCAGCAGCGTTCGGTCCAGGCCGCCCTGGACGCTCGGTGCGGGCGGAAGGTCCACCCGCACGTAGCCCTCCTCTTCGAGGTCGGTCACGAGCACGCGAACGACGCCCACTGGCACCTGGAGGAGGACCGACACCTCCGCCACGCTCTGAGGGCGCTGGCAGTGCCGCACGATGGCGGCCCGCTCGAGGGTCAGGAGCGACGCATCAAGGTCGGCCTCGGCGACAACGATCGACTCCACCGGCATGAGTGCAGTCCCGCCGCCGCCTCCCGTACGGCCACCCACGAGGGCGTAGGGGCGGACGAGTGCAGGGCCGTCCTCGCCCTGGAGATCGCGATCGCGAGCTCTCACCGCAGCAGCGCCCCTTGCAGCTCCGCCCGCAGGTCGGGGGTCAGGACGGCGCCTGCCCGTTGCACGAAGAAGGCCATCTCGTAGCCCACCAGCCCCACGTCGCATCCGGCCTCGGCGACGGCCGCAAGAGCAGACCCGTCCGATATGCCGGTCACGAAGAGGAAGGCGTGCTCCATCTCGACGATCACCTCGTTGACACGGCCGCCGCCGAAGCGGCCCGCGGCGCCGTAGGCCAACCCGATCAACCCCGACGCGACCGCGGCGCACCGTTCGGCGGCCTCGCGGCCCAGGTTCTCTGACACGGCCATCGGTAGGCCGTCCGCCGACAGCACCACCGCCTCGGTGATGCCCGGCACCTTGCGGACGAAGCCGTTCAGCAACCAGCTCAGGTTGCGGGCCTCGGCGCTCAGCGGTCGGGTGGGTTCGCTCATGATCGATCCTCATCGGTGGAGCCGACGGCCCGACGACCAGCCTCGAGGCCGGCGCGATATCGGGACAGGAGGTCCCGGACGTCGTCCGGCGATCGGGCTCGGAGCCGAGCATCCAGCGTTTCGGGCGGGGTCCCGGTGCTTGCGCCGGGCAGTCGACGCTGGACGGTGGCCGTCACCCCACCGACCACCCCAAGCAGAGCGACGCTCTGGGGGGCGACCACGGAGACAGCCCCTGCTGGCGCCTCGCTCTCGAAGAGGGCCGCGATGTCGGCTTCGAAGGCGGCGTGTGCCGGACGGGCCTCGCGGAGACGGGTTGGGAGGCTGACGGTCGGGACCCGATCGCCGGCCGCGGGGACCCGCGCCGACGATCTCTCGTCCGACTGCGGGTCGGGCGAGAGATCCACACCCACCTCGACGAGGAGCAGCGCAGGGATCATCAGGGTGGCCACTGTGCCCTCGCGCTCTCCTGCGTCGAGTCGCACCGCGATGCCGTGGCGCGCTGCGAGCCGAGCGGCGACGAGACATCCCAGGGACCGACCCTGGGCAATCGCGCTCACTGGCGGCTCACGGAACATCAAGTTGAGCTCGTCACGCTTCTCCACCGGCATGCCCACCCCGCGGTCGGTGATCGTCAACCGGTAGCTCCCGCCCACCTGCGTCCCCTCCACTCGCACCTGGGTCGCCGGCGGCGATAGCTGCGTCGCGTTCTCGAGGAGCTCCGCCACCAGATGGGCCACATCGCTCACGGCCGGACCGTGCAGCGTCGCCTCGCCCATCCCGCCGAGCTCCACCCGCGTGTAGTCCTCGATCTCACTGACCGCGGCTCGAACGACGTCAACGATCCCGATCGACTTCGAGCGCCGCCGGACCGGCTCGGAGCCGGCGAGAACAAGGAGGCTCTCGGCATTTCGCCGCATCCTCGTGGCCAGGTGGTCGAGCAGATAGAGGTGCTCCAGCACCGCGTCGTCGAGCTCACCGCTCTCGAGCTCGTCGAGCAAGCGGATCTGGCGGTCGATCAGAGCCTGGTTCCGTCGGGCCAGGTTCACGTAGAGCTCGCTGACGCCCTTCTTCATCTCCTGGTCCTGCTCGCGTGCCGCGACCGCCGCGGCCGCTTCCACCGCGCTGATCGATCGGGCCACGGCCAGGGCCAGGACCACCACGAAGACGAGGACGGTCGCGGCCAGACCGAGGTAGGCGATCGGCGAGCCGCTCGAGGTGACCGCGAGGAGCACCGCTACGACGAGCACCAGGGTCAGCGGCACCGCGATGACCACGACGAGTCGCGTCCGCACGTTGAGCCTGCGCAGCATGTCGTTCCTCTCCGCCGTTCCTCGGCGATCCGAGCGCGCCCGTACCGGCTGATGATCGGCCCCCAGGTGCCCCACCTTGAGCCGCCAGGTGCCAGGCTGGCGCCATGGACGCCCGCCCGATGCTGACCTTCATCGACGCCTCTCCCCCGCCCTTCCACGCCTGCGCCACCACCGCGGCCGCGCTGGATGCGGCCGGGTTCACGGCGCTCGACGAGGCCGATGCCTGGCCGAACGCCCCCGGGCGTCACTACGTGCGACGCAGCGGCAGCCTGGTCGCCTGGCAGACCTCGCCGGGCCACGCCGCCGCCGGGGGCTTCCGCATCATCGGGGCCCACACCGACAGCCCGAACCTGCGGGTGAAGCCCCACGCTGACACCGGGAGAGCGGGGTATCGGCAGCTGGCGGTGGAGGTCTACGGCGGCGCGTTGCTCAACTCGTGGCTCGACCGAGATCTCGGCCTCTCCGGTCGGGTCGTCCTGCGGGGCGGGGACCGACCAGAGGACCGCCTCCTGCTCGTCGACCGTCCGCTGTTCCGGGTGCCGCAGCTGGCCATCCACCTCGACCGTGAGATCTCCACCCAGGGCCTCTTGCTCAACGCCCAACAGCACCTCTCCCCCATCTGGGGCCTCGGCGACGTGACACCCGGTGCGTTCACGGCCTTCGTGGCCGAGCAGCTCGACGTCGAGCCGGGAGCCGTCCTGGCGTGGGACCTCATGCTGCACGAGGTCTCCCCCAGCGCCTTCCTCGGCATCGACGACGAGCTCATCAGTGCGCCCCGCCTCGACAACCTGTGCTCCGCCTGGGCCGGGCTCGAGGCACTCCTCACCGTGACGGCCCACGCGGCCGAGCCTCCGGCCCAGGTCCCCCTCCTCGTGCTGTTCGACCACGAGGAGGTGGGGTCCACCTCTGACCGGGGGGCGGCCTCTGCCCTGCTGCCGGCCATCACCGAGCGGATCGTGCTCGGACTCGGCGGCAGCCGGGCGGATCACCTCCGGGCGCTGGCCGCGTCCCTCTGCTGCTCGGCCGACATGGCCCACGGCACCCATCCGAACTACCCCGACCGCCACGAGCCCGGCCACCTCATCACCCTCAACGGGGGGCCTGTGCTCAAGGTCAACAGCAACGTCCGCTACGCCACCGACGCGGCCAGTGGGGCCGCCTTCCTCATCGCCTGCGAGCAGGCCGGGGTGCCGTGCCAGCGCTACGCCCATCGGACCGACCTGCCCTGCGGCTCCACAATCGGCCCCATCACGGCCGCCAACCTGGGGGTGCCCACCTTCGACGTCGGGGCCCCGCAGCTGGCGATGCACTCAGCTCGCGAGCTCTGTGGCGCCGACGACCCCGCTCGCTACGCGGCGGCGATGGCCGCGTTCCTCCACCCACAGGCCTGACCGTGGAGGTCGCGGTGGCTCGTGGATGGCTCGGTCTCGGACCGGCACCCACCTGGGCGGAGGTGCGGGTGGCCTATCGCGCCCAGATCGCGGCCGCGCACCCCGATCGGGAGGGGGGCGATGCCCAGCGGGCCGTGCTGGTCACGCAGGCCTACGCCACCCTCGAGCGGGCGCACCGGGAGGGCCGGCTGCGATCGATCCCGCCGCGCGAACCCATCGCGGATCGGCCGACGCGACCGACGCCCGGGCCGCCTCCGCTCGACGAGCCCCCGGAGGTCCTCGACGGCGACACGGTGCACATCCGGGTCCCTCCGGACGAAGCCTTCGTCCGCCTCGTGGAGGCGTGCCATCACATCGGCGACGTCACCTACGTCGACCGGGGGTGCGCGATCCTCGAGGCGCTGGTCCGTGTGGAGGGTGAGGGCGTGTGCAGCTTGCTGATCACGTTGCAGGGCCGGGCCGAGGGCACCGACGCGTTCTGCACGCTCGAGGCGCTCGAACACGTCGGCACTCCGCCGGTCCGCCCCGTTGTTCACCGTCTTGTCACCGCTCTCCGCCACCGCTGAGGCGGTGGCCCGCGGCACACTGGGGCCATGCCTGATGAGCCCACCACCGGCCTGCCCAGCGACGACGAGCTGCGCGAGCGCCTCACACCCGAGCAGTACGAGGTCACCCAGAAGGGCGCCACGGAGCGCGCCTTCACCGGCGCGTACTGGAACAGCAAGGACCACGGCACCTACCGGTGCGTGGTGTGCGACGCGGAGCTGTTCCGCTCCGCCACCAAGTACGACTCCGGGAGCGGCTGGCCCAGCTTCACGGAGCCGACCGCCGGCGACGCGGTCCGTCTCCTCACCGATTCGAGCCATGGCATGGTACGCACCGAGGTGCGCTGTGCGCGCTGCGACGCCCACCTGGGCCACGTCTTCCCCGACGGCCCCGGCGCCACTGGCGAGCGCTACTGCATGAACTCCGCCTCCCTGGCCTTGGAGCCTGACACCAACTGACCCACCGTGTAGCATCGAACGCATGTTCGAGGCTTCCCGGGCGATGCACCTGCAGCTGACCGACGAGCAGTCCATGGCCGCACAGCACCGCGGCGGCCACCTCCTGATCGTGGCGGGAGCCGGCACCGGCAAGACTACCACCCTGGCCGCCCGGCTGGCCCACCTCGTCGCCGACGGCTTGGCGCCGGAG
>DAIQBC010000075.1:0-10338 GCA_036781345.1 Acidimicrobiales bacterium
GAGCGCGCGCCTGAAAAGCGCGAGGTCACCGGATCGACGCCGGTCCCGACCACCACCCAGCGGCGGGGGCGTCCGCTACACCACGAACTGCAGGCGGCTTGGCCACCAGCCGCTCAGCGCGATCCACACGTCGTTGTCCCCGAACATGGTCCGCACCCGAAGCTGGCGACCGGGCACGACGGTTGTGTCGACGACTCCGATGGTGATGGTCCGCTGGACCCACGTGCCCTGACCGTTGTTCCAGTTGCCCATCGTCCCGACCTTGCTCCCCAGCGTCCGGCAGTCGGTCCCGTTGGTGGCGCAGTCCTGGAGCCACGTGAAGTAGGTGACCGTGTCGTCGAGGTTGCCCGGAGTGAGGCTCCAGAGCTTGAGCTGGGCCTGGCCCTGAAGGCGGAGGGCCGAGGTGGGGTTGTAGGCCCACATCGCCACCTTCCGCGGATCCGTCTCGGAGAGCTTGCCGTCGCTGTGCTTGAGGGTGAGACCCGGGTCGCCGTCGCCGTCCACGTCTGGCTCGACCGTAACTGTCGGCCCGGGTGAGGTCGCCATGGAGCGCGTACCGGGCCCGATCGGGGCCGAATCGAGGTACCACGTCCCGGTACCCACGCTGATCGTGACGACCCCGCTGCTGGTGCCGCCATGACCGTCGGCCAGGGCATAGGTGAGGGTGTCCGTGCCCACGAAACCGACCACCGCGCTGTAGGTGAGCGAGCCGTCACTGCTCACGGATGCGGTGCCGTGGGCGGGACCAGAGGCCAGCGCGGTGCTGATGCTGTCACCGTCAGCATCGCTGTCATTGGCGATGACACCGGGGGCCGGCACGGTGAGCACCGACCCGGCGAGGACGGCGTAGGCATCGGCACCAGCCGACGGGAGCCGGTTGGCGACCGGGATGGGATCCCGGGCCGGCGCGGTGGTGCCGGTGGTGTCAATCGGCTGGGTGGTGCCCGTCGTGTCCGTTGTTCCGGTGGTGTCGGTGGCGCTCGTTGTCGGGTCGCTGGCCGCAACGGCACCCCCGGTACCGTCGTGGGTGACCTCGATGGTCGCGGCGGGGCTGCCGTCCTCGCGCGCCGACACCACCTGCTCGACGGCGGCGGGGCGCGGCGCAATGGGGTGTGGGGCGTCGACGATCCCTCCGAACATCAGCGCGCCGGCCGTGACGAGCCCGCTGCCGGCGAGGCCGGCGACCGGCGCGACCGAGATCCCACCGAGTACGGGGACCTGGGCCAGCCAGGCCAGCGGCCCCATCACCGCCCGCAGGCGGCCGATGGAGAGGGACAGGAAGGCACGAACCACGCGCGGGTCGAAGTGGGTCCCCGCGCAGCTGGCCAGCTCCTGACGGGCGTCGACAGGTGCGCAGGGCGACTTGTAGCTGCGGGCGCTGGTCATGACATCGAAGACATCAGCGACGGAGACGATCCGCGCCGCCCAGGAGATGTCATTGCCCGCCAGACCCTTCGGGTAGCCGGTGCCGTCCCACTTCTCATGGTGCTCACCGACCGCATCGACCCAGTCTCCGAGCCAGCCCCGCAGCGGTTCGCACAGCTCCGCCCCGGCGACCGGGTGGACCTTCACCGCGTCGTACTCCTCCGCGGTGAGCACCCCGGGCTTGTTGAGGATCTCCGCTGGGACGAACAGCTTGCCGACGTCGTGCAGGAGCGCCGCCCACTGGAGGCGGTCGATGTCGTCCGCATCAAGATCGAGCTCCTCGCCGATCATCCTGGCGTAGGCACGCACCCGCTCCGCGTGACCCCGGGTCACCCGGTCGTGCTTGCTCAGCGCGGCGATCAGCTCGATGAGGGTCTCGGCGGCCACGACCGGGTCATCGGACAGCCCCTCGGCCTTGACCTGACGGACGCGCTCCTCGAGCTGGTGCACTGTTCCGGTGCGCAGCGCGGCCTTGAACCGGGAGGGGGCCTGATCCGGGAAGACGAGGGACAATCGGAACAGAGCACTGAGCGGGAGGAGCTGACGGGCGGCGCGATCAGCCAGGGCGAGCACGGCCATGGCGCAGCTGCTGAGCGCGATCCACCAGATCAGGACGCCGATCTGCGTGTGCGGACGAGGGACGACTCGGGACAGCACCATGGCGGTGGCCAGAGAGAGAGCGATCGGCCCCGCCCATGCCGCGATCCGCAGGCCGGCGGCCAGGCGCGGGCGAGGACCCCACGTCTCACCGGTTGCTACCCGCTTCCGTTCCTGGACCAGCACCGCCTGTTCCTCCCGCCCACGTTTTCGGCACCGCTCCCCGTCGGCTTGAGCCGAAGGGGTGCAGACTGGGGCATGGACGGTGGCGCGTGCGGCGGGTGACGTCGTGGGTCGGGCGGTTCACCGCCTCGCTGCTGTTCCGGAGGTTCGAGGTGGCCGGCGAGGACCGCTACCCGAGGCACCGACCCGTGCTGCTGGTGGCCAACCACTTCAACGGGTTCGTCGACCCGCTCGTGATGACCGCCGCGCTCGGTCGCACGCCTCGCTTCATCGCGAAGGCATCGCTGCGCAAGGTGCCCATCCTTGGGTGGCTCCTGCGCGCCGCCGGCGTGGTGTTCGTGCAGCGCCAGGCCGACGCCGGCGGCCCGGCCAGCAACGAGGACGCCTTCGCCGAGTGCCACCGGGCGCTGGCAGGGGGCGATGTCGTCGCCATCTTCCCGGAGGGCACGACCCACGACCGCCCGCGCATCGACCCGCTCAAGACGGGTGCGGCCCGGATCGCCCTGGGGGCCCGGGCGGCGGGCGCACAGGCGGTCGCCGTCGTGCCGGTCGGCCTCACCTTCCCGGACAAGGTCGCGCTTCGATCATCTGCCCTCGTGCAGTTCGGACCCCCCATCGATCTCGACGAGGCCGCTCCCCGACCGGCCGGGCCCGACGACATCGACGCCGTGCGCCTCCTCACCGCGCGGATCGACCGTGGCCTGCGCGCCGTCAGCCAGGACTTCCCCGACGTCGAGACGGCGCTGGCCCTGGAGCAGGCCGCCCACATCGCACTGAGCAGCGCCACCGACGCCGAGCCGTCTCTCGAGGAGCGCTACGAGCTGGCCCGGGCACTGGGGCGGGCCGATCCCGAGGACCAAGCCGTTGTGAGGGGCGAGATCGGCCGCTACACCACCGTGCTGAGCGGCCTGCGGCTCACCGACGCCGACGTCATCACCCCCACCAACCCCACCCGTCTGCTCCGATCGGCGGTGGGCATCGCCGTGCTCGTCGTGCTCCTCGGTGGGCTCGTGGCCGCCACCGCGATCATCAACGTCTGGCCCGCAGCCCTCGTGGCGCTGGCGAGCCTGCTCGTGGAGACGCCGGTGTCCAAGGGCACCGTTCGGGTGCTGGTCGGCCTCCTGGCCTTCCCCACCGCCTGGATCACGGCCGGCGTGCTCACCACGGACGGGACCCTGCCGGTGACGTTGGTCGTCCTCACCGCCGCCGTGGGAGCGCTGGCCGCCATCGGGCTGGTCGAGCGGGCGATGGCGCTGACCCGCATGTTGCTGCGCTGGCGGGCCCAGCAGGAGCGCATCGGCACCGTGGGGCCGGCCACTGAGGTGCGGGCCGATGTGGTGCGGGCCGTGCGCGCCGTGGCGGGCCGGTCATGAGCGCCGCCCCCGCCCGTGCCGACATCCCCAGGGCGACACCCCACGTGGCGGCCTCGGACTGCGAGCAGATCCGCCCGGGGCTCATCGGCCAGCCGTCGAACACGGTCAGCAGCCTGGCCTTCGTGGCCGCCGCCGTGCCGATCGCACGGGCCGCTGCCCGCCGCCGCCGACCGGCGTGGCATGGGGTGGCGGCGGCCGCCGTGCTCGCAGGGTTGGGCAGCGTCGCCTATCACGGTCCCGGCGGACGGCAGGGCAAGCGCCTGCACGACGCCGGGATCGTGGCGCTGGCGCTGTCGACCGCGGTGGCAGTGGCCGGCGACGGCACGCCGTTCAGCCGGCGCCCGCGCGCTGCCGGCCTCACGGCGGCCGCCGTCGCGATGCACGCCCTGAGCCGCACCGGGGGTCCGCTCTGCTCCTGCCGAAGTCCCCTGCAGGGCCACGCGTTGTTCCACCTGCTCGCGGCCGCCGCGCTGGTCGCCGCCGCCGAGCCGCGCTGAGCCGATCAGCGACTGAGGACGAGCAGCACCTCGAGCTCTCCGTCGCCGCGCACGCTAGCCGGGCCGCCGCTGGGGTTGTCGATCCCGTAGTCGCTGAAGGTCACCGCGATGGTCCCGTCCACAGCGAGGGTGCCACCGTTGCGCTCCGCCGTGAGCGGGACGGTCACCTCCCGCGTGACACCGTGGAGCGTCAGGTCGCCCGTGGCCCGCACGGTGATCTGCTCACCATCAGCGGGCACGCTGCCGAGCTCGATCGGCGTGGTCAGCGAGAACGTGGCCGTCGGGAACTCGGTGGTCTCCATGATGCGACCCTGGAACTGGCCGTCCCGGCGGGACTCGTCGCTCTCAACGGTGTTCATGTCCACCTCGAAGGTGGCCTCGGTGACCCTGGCGTCCGTCACCGTGAGCCCACCCGTGATGCCCGCCGAGCGCCCGACCGCTTCGGCCTCCTGTCCGAACAGCACCTCCGTCACGCGGTAGCCCACGATGCTCCCGTCCGTCACCGTCCACCGGCCCTCGATCCCCTCCGGAGCGGACGCAGGCCCCCCTGTCGACGTGGTGACGTCGTCGAGGGTGAGGCGCCCGGGGGCGTCGTCGCGGATCAGGTTCAGGTAGACGAACGTCCCCACGAGAGGCGACACGAGGACAGCGAGGCCGGCGAGGAGCCAGCGGCGATGGCGGAGCACGTCGTAGATCCTCCCAGGCGCGCCTGGTGCCGTGCTGTCGTTACGTTCCCAGGATGCTCACAGCCAACCCACAGGAGACGGTGCCATGCTCACCGGATGGCCACCGCCCGTCTGCTCCTCGTCGACGACGAGGACAACCTGCGCTCGATGCTCGACGCGGCGCTGCGCCACTCCGGGTTCGACGTCCACCCCGTCGCCAACGGGCGCGACGCCATCGACGCGGTGGCAGTGGTGCATCCCGACCTCATCGTGCTCGATGTCATGCTCCCGGACCTGGACGGGTTCGACGTGTGCAAGCGGCTGCGCTCGTCGGGCGACCGCACGCCCGTCCTCTTCCTCACCGCCCGCGACGGCACGGAGGACAAGGTGCGGGGGCTCACGCTCGGGGGTGACGACTACCTCGTGAAGCCGTTCAGCCTCGAGGAGCTGGTGGCGCGCATCACCGCAGTGCTGCGCCGCAGCGGGCTCGACCCTGCGGCCGAGGAGCTGCGGTGCGGCGATCTCGTGATGCACGACGACGCCCACCTCGTCACCAAGGGTGGCCAGGAGGTGGCCCTGTCGCCCACCGAGTACAACCTCCTGCGCTTCCTCCTGGTGAACCGCGGCCGGGTGATGTCCAAGGCACAGATCCTCGATCACGTCTGGGACTACGACTTCGGGGGTGACGGCGGGGTGGTGGAGACCTACATCGGGTACCTGCGGCGCAAGCTCGACACCGCCACACCCCGTCTCATCCAGACCATCCGTGGCGTGGGCTACACGCTGCGCGCTCCTCACGAGGGCTGATGTCACTCCGCGCTCGTCTGCTCATCGGCACCGCACTGATCGCGGCGGTGCTGGCCGTCTCCGCGGTGGTCATCACCCGCAGCACCCGCGCCCACCTGATCGACCAAGTCGACGCGCAGCTCCGGAGCGCGGGGCCACAGCTCAACGAGCGGCCGGGGGGACCGGCCGACAGGGACGACGGATCCCCCCGGCTCAGCAACCTGTACATCGGGGTGATCTCCGCCGGCGGTGAGCTCACCACGATCTCGGCACCGGATCTCACGGGTGACACCGCACCGCAGCCGATGGTCGACCTCGCGGCTGTGCAAGCCCTCCGGAACGGACGCAGCGTCACGGTGCCCAGCGACGACAGGCGGGTGGACTACCGGATCCAGGCCCGCAACCAGCTGCGCGCCGGCGCCATCACCGTGCTGGCCCTCCCACTGGACGGCGTCGACGAAGCCGTGCGCCGCCTCATCGCCGTCGAGGCCGCGGCGACCTCGGCCGTGCTCGCCGTGCTCGGCCTCGTGATGTGGTGGCTGATCCGACTCGGGGTCAGGCCCGTGCAGCGCATGACCCAGACCGCGCAGGCGATCGCCGCCGGTGACCTCTCCCGCCGGGTCCCAGAGGGCGCCCGCGGCACAGAGGCCGGCCAGCTGGGGGTGGCGCTCAACGGCATGCTCGAACGGATCGAGGATGCCTTCGACCAGCGGACGGCGTCCGAGACCCGGCTGCGGCAGTTCGTCGCCGACGCGTCCCACGAGCTGCGCACACCGCTGGCCACCATCCGCGGGTACGCCGAGCTCTACCGCGCCGGGGCGCTTGATCAGCCAGCCGAGCTCGGCGACGCGATGCGGCGCACGGAGCAAGAGGCGATCCGCATGGGGTCGCTCGTGGACGACCTGCTGCACCTGGCTCGGCTCGATCAGGGCCGACCTCTCGAGCGAGCCCCCGTGGACCTCGTCCAGCTCGCCGAGGACGCCGTGCGGGACGCCTTGGCGGTCAACCCGGAGCGCGCGGTGCGAACGGTGGCGGCCGGTCCCGTGACCGTGCTCGGCGACCAGGCCCGCCTTCATCAGGTGGTGGCCAACCTCCTGGCCAACGCCCTGGTCCACGCTCCTGGGGCCGCCATCGAGGTCAGAGTCCGCGACGAAGCCGACAAGGCCGTGATCGAGGTGGCCGACGAGGGCCCGGGCATGAGCGGCGGCGATGCGGCGCGCGCCTTCGAGCGGTTCTACCGCGCCGACGCCTCCCGCAGTCGGCACCAGGGTGGCAGCGGGCTGGGTCTGTCGATCGTGGAGGCCACGGTGCGGGCGCACGGCGGCACCACCTTCCTCACGACCAGCCCGGGCCAGGGCACCACCGTTCGGGTCGAGCTGCCCCAGCGTGCCCCCCTGGTGGCAGCCCCACCGTTCAGCGGGTGACGGAGTCGGCCACGTCGCCGGCCAGCTCCTTCATCCGGGCCAATCGCGCCTTGAGCTTGCGCGTGAGCACCGGCTCTCTGGCAGGCGGCAGCGCTCCGCGGCGTTCGAGGTAGAGCGCCTTGGCGGCACCCATGAGAGGCGTGGCCACGAGCGCACCTGGCACTCCAGCCGCCGCCGCGCCCACCAGCGCCGCCAGCATCGTGGTGGGTGGGGTGAGGTTCACGGCGCGACCCACGATGGCGGGACCCACGACGTTGTTCTCGAACTGCTGGTAGCCGAGGAACACCGCCGCCGCGATGACCGCCTTGAGCGGGCTCTGGGTGAGCGCCAACAGGACGAAGAAGGATCCCCCGAGAAAGCCGCCGATCTGCGGGATGAAGTTGGTCAGCGTCGACCAGATGGCGGCGATGGGCGCCAGTGGCACGCCGAGGGCCAGACCGAAGGTGAGGACCACCAGGCCGTTGAGGACGGCCACCAGCAGGGAGCCGGCGAAGTAGCTGCCGAAGGAGTGGTAGATGATCTGCCCCACCTCATCGGCCCGCGCCTGGCGCGATGGAGGGACGATCGCCCGCAACCGACGTACGAGCACCTCGCCATCAGCCAGCACGCCGATGGCGGTGATCACCACCACCACGGTGGACAGCGCACCTCCGAGGAGGCGCTCCCCCAGCTGCGCGAGGGTGCGGTCGTCGACGCGGGCGGGCAGGTCCTGGATGGCCGCCTCCACCTTGCCCGCCGCATCGGTCGACTCGAGGCGGGAGCCGATCACCGGCCAGCTGTAGAGATCGCGCACGGTCGCCGGGAGCTCACGGCTGAAACCGCGAGCCTGGTCCACCGCGGGCGGAGCCACCAGCAGCACCACACCCGCGAAGAAGAGCACCAACCCGCCGCCCACGATCATCGCGGCCGTGGTGCGGGACCGATCGAACCGCCGTTGCCACGCGCTCGCCAGCGGGGAGAGGGCGACCCCCAGCACCACCCCCACGGCCACGCGGGTGACCATGTCGGGCGCAATGGTGACGGTGGCCCAGATGGCCGCCGCCAACGCAGCCGCCACCGACAGCACCACCACCGAGGCCGGGTGCACACCGATGACCAACGTCGGGATGGGCGGCGTGCCCGCACCCTCCCCGGACGACCTGGTCACCCTCGGTACGGTACGGCGAGATGGCCAGCCCGACGGGGACCGTGGAACGGCGGCTCGTGCGACTGTCCGGCG
The DNA here is from genome assembly GCA_036781345.1 of Acidimicrobiales bacterium. Lineage (GTDB taxonomy): Bacteria > Actinomycetota > Acidimicrobiia > Acidimicrobiales > VFJN01 > VFJN01. The sequence continues at coordinate 8,170 of DAIQBC010000075.1, forward strand.
CGGCCGCCGTCACCATCGTCGGCACGGCCATGGGCCTGGTGGTGGCCCGTCGGACCTTCGTCGCCGCCCACCGACCGCTGTCGTGGGCGGCGGCGGCTGTGGTCGCAGCCGTCCTCCTTGATCCGGTGGTGGATCGCCTCGCGGCGTACATCCGTCGCGTGCCCGCCGTGCTCCTGACCTTCGCGGTCGTCGGCGCGGCCGGCGTCGGCACCACCTACCTCGTGTTCCACGAGGTGGAGCAGGCCCTCAACCGCCTCCAGGACGTCGCCCCTGATGCGGCCACGGCCATCGAGGCCCGAGACGACCAGGTCGGGCACCTCGCTCGCGACTTCCACCTGCGGCAGCTTATGGTGAGCGCCTCCCGTGTGCTCGACGATCGCGTGACGGGAGGCAGTGACGTCCTGCGCACCACCGCCGGCACCGCCCCCACCTACTTCGTGTGCGCGATCCTCACCGTGTTCCTCATGACCTACGGGCCACGCATCGCCAGATCCGCCCTGGATCAGGACCCGGACGAGGCCCGCCGGGCCCGGATCGCCGACGTCGTCGGCACCGCGGTCAGCCGGGCGAGAGCCGCGGTGGTGTCCACGGTCGGGACATCACTGGTGCTGGGGCTCGTCGTCGCCGGCGTCGCCAGCGCCCTCGACCTCCCGGCTCCGTCGGCGGTCGGGTTCGCCGCCGCCGTGCTGTCCCTGTTCCCCTACGTGGGCCTCACCGTGGGGTCCATACCCCTGCTCCTCCTCGCCCTCGGGTTCCGCTCCCTTCCGACCACCGCCGTCCTGCTGGTGGTGGTCCTCGTCGTGCAGCTGGTGGACTCGCAGCTCGTGCGGCCCCGCCTGGCGGCCCGCTCGGTGGAGATCGGCCTGGTGGTGCCGTGGGTGGTGGCGCTCGTCGGCTACGCCGTGTACGGCATCGGCGGCGCTGCCTACGCGACCGCCGCTGCCATCTTCGGGTTGGCCGTCCTCGACCGCCTCGACGAGGCCAACGAGACGAGGGCCGAGCACCCGGTCTGACACGCCCCGCGAGATCCCGGGCGGCTCACAGGTTCTGTTGAGGTTGGTTCGGCACATTGGGCGATGTAAGAACCCAACGAACAAGGAGAGTGACATGCCCATCAACCGCAAGCTCATGGGGGCCGCCGCCTTCTCCCTCGCCCTCACGGGCGGCGGGGTGGCCGGAGCCCTGCTCGGAGCTCCCAGCTTCTCGTCCGCTCAGGACGGCACGACCGCCACCACCGTGGCCCCGGACGCACCTGGTGATCACTGGGGCCCGGGACCGGACGGCGGCGCCGGCCTGGCCGTGGCCGCGGAGGCGCTCGGCGTCACCGAGGACGAGCTGCGCACCGCCCTCGAAGGCGGGCAGTCCATCGCCCAGGTCGCAGAGGCCCAGGGCGTCGACGTGCAGACGGTCATCGACGCCCTGGTCGCTGATGCGACGACCCGTCTCGAGGCCGCCATCACGAACCTCCCTGATCGCATGACCCAGCTCGTGAACCACGAGGGCCTCCCCTTCCGTGACGATCACCGCCCGGGCGGTCCCGGCGGCCCGCACGGCCGGGGCCCCGGCCTCGAAGCCGCCGCGTCGGCCATCGGCATCACGGAGGCCGAGCTGGGCACCGCCCTTCGGGACGGCTCCTCCATCGCGGAGGTCGCCGCCGCCAACAACGTCGACGTGCAGACAGTGATCGACGCCCTCGTGACAGAGGCCACCGACCACCTCGACCAGGAGGTCGCCGACGGCAACCTGACCGAGGCAGAGGCCACCGCCCGCAAGGCTGACCTCGAGACGCGGATCACCTCCATGGTGAACGGTGAGCGGCCCACCAGGCCGGCCGGGTCCCCCACCCCGGACGGCGCCTGACCCAGGCAGCCGCCGCCGCACGAAGGGCGCCCTCCGGGGCGCCCTTCGGCGCGTCTGCCGTCTAGTCGACCAGCTCCACCAAGTCGGCCACCACCAACCACAAGAGGGCGATGACGATCACCGTGGCCAGGGCCGTGTAGTGCCACCGGTAGCGGTGGTCGGCTCGCCAGAAGCGACGCACCGACGCCACGTTGGCGACGATGGCGACGACGCCGACCACGATCCCGATGGCGGGCGTCACGCCGGTGGCGAACCCGAGGACGGGGGCCACGAAGGGCAGCACGACGTAGGTGAGCAGGCACCTCGTCA
>DAIQBC010000076.1:0-10307 GCA_036781345.1 Acidimicrobiales bacterium
GTAGCGGGCGATCTCGGCCCGGCCCACCACCATGTAGTGCACCTCGTCGGGCCCGTCGGCCAGGCGCAGGGTGCGCTGGCCGGTGTACATGTCGGCCAACGGCGTCCACTGCGACACGCCGGTGGCGCCGTGGAGCTGGATGGCCTGGTCGATGATCTGGCACACGCGCTCGGGCACCATGGCCTTCACCGCGCTCACCCACACGCGGGCCTCGGCGTTGCCCATGAGGTCCATGGCCTTGGCGGCTCGGAGCACCATGAGGCGCATCGCCTCGATCTCGATGCGGGCCTTGGCCACCACCTCGGTGTTCTTGCCCAGCGAGATGAGCGGCTTGCCGAAGGCCTGCCGCGAGAGCCCCCGCTCCACCATGAGCGCCAGCGCCCGCTCGGCCGCGCCGATGGAGCGCATGCAGTGGTGGATGCGGCCGGGGCCGAGGCGCAGCTGGGAGATCTCGAAGCCGCGACCTTCACCGAGGAGCATGTTGTCCTTCGGCACGCGGACGTCGGTGAGCCGTATGTGCATGTGGCCGTGGGGGGCGTCGTCGTGGCCGAAGACGTGCATGGGCCCGAGCACCTCCACGCCCGGCGTGTCCATCGGCACGAGGATCTGGGACTGCTGCAGGTGGGCCGCCGCCTCCGGGTTCGTCCGCACCATGCAGATCATGATCTTGCAGCGGGGGTCGCCGGCGCCGGAGATGTAGTACTTCTCGCCGTTGATGACCCACTCATCGCCATCGAGGACCGCGGAGGTGGCAATGTTGCGCGCGTCGGAGGAAGCCATGTCGGGCTCCGTCATGCCGAAGCACGACCGGATCTCGCCGTTGAGCAACGGCTTGAGCCATTGCTCCTTCTGAGCCGGCGTCCCCACCCGTTCGAGCACCTCCATGTTCCCGGTGTCGGGGGCGGCGCAGTTGAGGCACTCCGAGGCCAGCGGGCTCTTGCCGAGCTCCACGGCGATGTACGCGTAGTCGAGGTTGCTGAGGCCCTGGCCAGTGGTGGCATCGGGCAAGAAGAAGTTCCACAGGCCGTTGGCCTTGGCCTTCGCCTTCACACCATCGAGCAGCTCGAGCTGCCCTGGGGCGAAGCTCCACCGGTCGGCCCGGCCCTCCCCGAGCCGGAAGAACTCCTCCGTGATCGGCTCCACCTCGTCGGCGATGAAGGCCTTCACCCGGTCGAGCAGCGGTCGGGCGCCCTCGGACATCCCGAGGTTGTAGAGCTCCCCGCCGAAGTCGTCGGTGTTGAGGGGGTTGGCGGGCATCGTGGTCTCCTGCGAGTGGGCGGTCACCCGAGAGCAGAGCACATCAGAGACCGAGCCCGAAGCGGATCACCCGGTCCTTCACGAAGGTGGGCGTGAAGCGCTGGGCGAGGAGCATGGCCTGCGCGTCGAGACCCACCAGGTAGCGGGGGCGGGGACTGCGGGACGCGACGGCCCCAGCGATCACCTTCGCGCAGGCCTCGGGCTGGCCCATGATCGGCTCCATCAGCCGCTGGCCCTGCATCGAGCGCCGGTAGGCCGAGGTGTAGCGGGAGCCGTCGGCCTCCCGGCGGTCGATGTCGCTGGCCATCTCCGCCCAGATCCCGGTCTTGAAGCCCCCCGGCTCCACCAGCACCACCTTCACGCCATCACCGGCCACCTCCATCCGGAGGGCGTCGGTGAGCGCCTCGAGGGCGTGCTTGGCCCCGGCGTAGTGGCCCGCGAACGGCGCGGTGGTGAGCCCGGCGATCGACGACACGTTCACCACACGGCCCCGCTCCTCCCGCAACGTCGGCAGCGCGAGCCGGGCCAGCCGCATCGGTGCGTGCACCATGGTCTCGAACAGGCGGCGCGCCTCGTCGTCGCTCACATCCTCCACCGCACCGGTGAGCGAGTAGCCGGCGTTGTTCACGAGGGCGTAGGGCCTGAGCTCGGTCACCACCGCCGCACAGCGATCGGCGTCGGTCACGTCGAGCAGGATGGTGTCCACCTCGAGACCGGCCGCACGGGCGGCGTCGGCCACCACCTTCGCCTTGGCCTTCGACCGCACCGAGCCCACCGAGCGGAAGCCCCGACGGGCCAGCTCCAGCACCGTGGCCAACCCGATCCCGGAGTTGGCCCCCGTGGTGAGCACCGTGCGTCCGGTCATCGATGTGTCTCCGTGTCGTCACTCCGCGGGAGGCCCGGGTGCATCCTTGCCCAACGCTGAGCCGGCTAGAGGATCTGGTCCTTGATCTGCAGCACGGCGGGGCCGAGGACGACGATGAACAGAGCGGGCAGGATGCAGAACACCAGGGGGAACACGACCTTGACCGGGATCTTCATTGCCCGCTCCTCGGCTCGGGCTCGCCGCTTCTCCCTCAGCTCGGTTGCCTGCACGCGCAGGATGTCGGCGATGGGCAGTCCGTAGAGCTCGGCCTGGCGGATGCCGTTCACCACATGCCGGAGATCGGCGACGTCGCTGCGCTTCAGCAGCCGGTCGAGCGCCTGATCACGTGACAGGCCGACCTGGATGTCCTGCAGCACCCGCATCAGCTCGGCGGCCAGCACACCACGTCCCCTCCGCGCCGAGCGGGCCAGCGCGGCGTCGACACCCAGTCCGGCCTCCACGCTCAAGGTGATCTGATCGATGGTGTCGGGCAGCTCGAGCTCGAGCCGCCTCTGCCGCTCCGCCGCCAACCTGGCCAGGATCGCCTCAGGCACGAGGTAGGCCGCCACCACCAGGAGAATGATGACTGCGATGGTGGGCCCACTCACGCGGGTCGTGGCCAGGCGGACGAGGCTCAAGATCCCCACGACCGCCACCAGCCCGAACTGGGCGGCCAGCACCCGCTCGACTGACCACGACGTCGAAAGCCCGGCCAGCTCGACGCGGCGACTGGTGGCATCGATGACCCCGCCCGGCGTGAGGCGGCGGAACCGACCTCCGAGGACGCTGATGACCGGCTGGAGGAGGCGCTCGTTGAACGATCTGCTGAGCTGCATCTCCCGGAAGTCGGCTCGCAGATCGGCCCCATGGGCCAGGTTGTCCTGCACGAGGTTCTTCTCGGTGGGGCCCGAGAACCCCCACCAGAGAAGCAGGAGGGAGCCGGCGATGGCCAGGGCGGCGACGTAGACGTAGATGGGCATCTCAGAACTCCGGTCTGACGATCCGACGTAGCCACAAGGCACCGATCACGAGGAGTGCGCCGGCGGCCGCCACCATGAGCTGTCCCGTGGTCGTGTCGAAGAGCTCGCCCACGTAGTCGCGGTTGGTGGTCGCCAGCACGGCGCCCACCCCGAGCGGAAGCACGGTCAGCACGACCGCCGAGGCCCGGCCCTCGGCGCTCAGCGCCCGGACCTGACGATGGGCCCGGGCACGCGCCCGGATGGTGTCCGCCACCCGGTCCAGCAGCTCGGCAAGATCGCCGCCGATCTCCCGGTGGATCTCCATGGCCTCGACCACCCACCGGAAGTCCTCACTGCCCACACGCTCGGCGGCGTCGGCCAGCGCCTGGTCGAGGCTCCCGCCGAGCCGCGTCTCGGTGATGACCCGACCGAGCTCCTCCCCCATCGGCGCGTCCGACTCGCGGGCAACCGAGTCGATGGCCTGCACCAGCCCGAAGCCGGCGCGCAGGTTGCCGGCGAGGAGCAGCAGGGCCTCGCCCAGCTGGTCACCGAACTTCAGCTGGCGACGCGATCGCAGACTCCTGAGGACGACTGGGGTCAGCAACAGGGGTAGGACGAAGCCGACCACGAGGCCGATGGCACCGAAGAGGAGGAACCCCAGCATCCCCACAGCGAGGCACGACGCGGCGACGACGACCACCAGCTCGCCGGCCCGCAGGGACAGACCGGCCGCGTCCAGCGAGCGGTCGATCACCAGAACCTGCCCACGCTGCTCGAGGAACCCGCTGGACAAGGACGTGGCGCGCTTGGTCAGCGAGGTCAACCACGTCAGCGTCGTCTGGTCGACACCCGCCTGCTCGTACTCGCGCGCGAGCCGCCGCTGGGGTTCGTTGCCGACCAGTGCCACCACGAGTCCGACCAGCAACCCGAGGCCGACGAGCGTGGCGCCGGCGATCAGCAGTCCCGACCCCGCCGGCCCACCCCCCTTCTCGACGAAGGGCCGGGCCGCCACGATCTCGGGCTCGGTGGTGGCGGTGGTCGTGAGCGGGCGATCCGGGAACTCCACTGCCTTCAGCACGGAGGCTCGTACCCCGCCCTGATCCACGGATATGGTCAGATCGGCTCGCGTGGCGCCGCTGGAGAAGAAGCGCAGCTCGTAGAGGTTGCTCAACCGACTGGCGATGGCCGCGTACGTGGCATCCAGGGCGTTCGGGTCTTCGACGGCCACCACGCGGCCCTCGGTCGCGGCGGCGAGCCGGTCGAGGGCGGGGCGGTCGCTCTCGTCGGTGGTCAGCTCGATGGCCGTGAAGCCCGCTCCCGTCTTGGCCAGCGCGGCCAGCGCCTGGTCGAAGGGGGTCTTGCTGGCGGTGTCACCACCGTCACTCAGCAGGACGATCGAGCGCTGGTTCCCGCCCGCCGTGGCCAACAGGTCGGAGGCGGTCACCATGGCGTCGTAGAGCGAGGTCTCCCCGGAGGCCGCGAGGGAGTCGATGGCCGCGGCCACGACGGCCCTGTCCGTTGTGAACGGGCTGATCACGGTGGGCACATCGCCGAAGCCGACGAGGGCGATGTTGGTGTCCGCCGGCAGCCCGTTCACGAACGACAGCGCCGAGGCCTTGGCCGAGATGATCGGGCCGCCGCGCATGCTCCCCGAGGTGTCCATGACGACCACGACGTCGAGCTTGTCGCTGCTCAGCCGTGTGACCTTCACCTCGCGGTCGGCACCGTTCTCCTTCAGGGCGAAGGACTCCGGCTTGACGTCCTGGCCGGCCAGGCCGGGGGGCGGCGAGACCGTGAGGAGCACCTCGGGGAAGCCGGACACATCGATGGACTCGATCGTGAGCTCCTGGTCGGTGCCCGCGCTCGCCGGCGCGCCGAGCACCGCCAGCCCGCCCAACAGGGCCAGCGCCACGCCGCCCACGAAGCGCCCCCACCGGCTCACCGGCGCCTCTGGAGGTGCACCTGGGTCGAATCCTCGAACAGCGCGGGGCTCAGCCGGATGCCGAAGTCGGCGAGCTTGACGCTGAACTTGGGCCGGATGCCGGTGGGGCGAAGGTGCCCGAGGTGGCGGCCGGTGTCGTCCAGCCCGGCCGAGTAGTCGAAGTCGAAGAGGTCGTTGAGCGTGATCAGCTCGTTCTCCATCCCTTCCACCTCGACGATCTGGGTGATGCGTCGCGTGCCGTCCCGCAAGCGGGAGAGATGCACGATCACGTCGATGGCAGAGGACACCTGCTCGCGGATCGCCCGCACAGGCAGGTCGAGTCCGGCCATGAGCACCATCGTCTCGATCCGGGAGAGCGCGTCTCGCGGGGTGTTGGCGTGCAACGTCGACAGCGAGCCCTCATGGCCGGTGTTCATGGCCTGGAGCATGTCGAGGGCCTCCCCACCCCGGACCTCGCCGACGATGATGCGGTCGGGGCGCATGCGCAGGGAGTTGCGGACCAGGTCGCGGATGGTGACCTCGCCCCGGCCCTCGATGTTGCGGCTCCGGGCCTCCAGGCGGATCCGGTGGCGCTGGTGGAGCTGCAGCTCGACCGCATCCTCGATGGTGACGATGCGCTCGTCTTCCGGGATGAACGACGACAGGACGTTGAGCAGCGTGGTCTTGCCGGTGCCGGTGCCGCCGCTCACGAGGATGTTCAGCTTGCCCTCGACGCACGAGGAGAGCAGACCCATCACCTCCGCGGAGGCGGTGCCGAACTCCACGAGGTCCTCGGCGCTGAAGATGTCTCGGGCGAACTTCCGGATCGTCAGCGCCGGACCATCGACCGCGAGCGGCGGGATGATGGCGTTGACGCGGGAGCCGTCGGGCAGGCGGGCGTCCACCATCGGCTGGGACTCGTCGATGCGGCGACCCACCGCGCTGACGATGCGCTCGATGACGCGACGCAGGTGGGCCTCCGACGAGAAGCGCGCGTCGGTCATCTCCAGCTTCCCCGAGCGCTCCACCCAGATCCCGTCGATGTTGTTGGCCATGACCTCCGTGACGGTCGGGTCGGCCAGGAAGGGCTGCAGCGGCCCGTAGCCGAGCACGTCGGCGGCGATGTCGTTGGCGAGGGCCGCCTTCTCCGCCTTCGTCAAAGGCAGCTGCTCCTCGGCCAACACGGTGGACAGCTCGCCAACGGCGAGCCGGCGCATCTCGGCCTCAGTGAGGCTCGCGTCGTTGGCCTTCGAACCGAGGCGGTCCATCAGGGCCTCATGCGCTCGGGCCTTGACGGCGGCGAAGGGGTCGACCACCCGTCGCTCGTCGGGGAGTGCGGCGCCCGAGTCCGTGATGGAGTGGGGCTCGTTGTCGGCAACTTGCTTGATCCGGTCGCCCAGTTTCATCAGGTGTCCTTCCGTCGGAGCCGGCTCCTGCGCGAGGACGCAGGATCAGAGGCGGAGTGCTCGGCCTCGACGAAGCGCGCTACCAGCGGCAGCAGCGCCTTAGCGGCGGCCGACGCCGTGTCGGACTCGAGGATCGGGCTTCCCTTGTTCAGGGAGATCGGGACGTCACGCGAGCTCGGGATGAAGACGTCGATGCGGTGCTGCACCGTTGCCTGGATGTCGTCGGCGCTGAGGCCGACCCTCGCATCAGCCCGGTTGAGCACGAAGTGGCGGCGCTGGTGGGTCATCCCGATGATGTCGAGCGCTTCGAGCTCCTTGCGGAGGGAGCGCACGCTCGGAACGTCGGTGGAGCACACGAAGATGAGGTCGGTGGCGCGTTCGATGGCGGCCAGCGTGCGCTCGTGGAGTCCGGCGTCGCTGTCCACCACGACGTAGAGGAAGTCCTTGTGCAGCATGTCGATCGCCCGGGAGATGTGGTCCCCGGTGATGTCATCGGCCTCGGCCGGCGTCTCGGGCGCGCACAGCGCGAACAGCCCGCTCGGGTGTGGGGTCAGCGCGGCCTTCAGGGCCGTGATGTCGGGCAGGCCCGCCCGCACCGAGTCACCGAAGGTCGTCTCCGGCATCAGCCGCAGGGCGTTGGAGACGTCGCCGAACTGCAGGTCGAGGTCGAAGAGCACGACCTGACGTGTCGCGGAGCGTGCCAGTCCGACGGCGAGGTTCGTGGCGATGGTCGTCTTGCCGGCGCCCCCCTTCGGGGACAGCACGACGATCACGCGCCCGCGCCGCTCTCCCACTCCGTCGCCCGTGAGGTTGGCGCGACGTCGGTGCGAGACGTCGATCGCCCGTTCGACGATCTCCCGCACCTCCTCACTGGTGAGGCTGGGGTTGAGCACGTCGCGCACACCCGCGCCCAGCGCCGTTGCCAGCAGCCGCGTGGTGGGTCGAGCGACGAGGAGCACCTCGATCTCGGGCCGCTCCTCATCGAAGGCGGTGGCGATGTCGAGGGCGCGCTGGGCCTCGAGGTCGGGACCGAGCACGACCACGGAGGGCACGTTGAGCGAGGCCCGCTTCACCACGGCGTGCGCGTCCTCCGTGTCGGTGGGCCACCACGACACGATCTCGACGTCCGGACCCAGGGCGTGACGCAGCCCGGATTCGGTGGAGTCGCTCTGCGAGATGAGGACGAGCCGGGTCATCCGAAGATCGAGTCGATGGACTGGATGATCGTCCCGCCCTCGGGTGCATCAACTGGCTCGCGGGCGAGGAAGATCGTGCCGAACTCCGCCGAGTACGCGATGCGCTCGGCCGACGGAGCGTCGACGGCAAGAGTGACCAGCAACGACCCTTCGGGCGCGGCCGCTCGACCGTTGGCGTCGGAGTCGGTGGGCACCGCAGTGACCGGCGCCCCCTGCACGTTGGTGACGAGGACCTTGTGGAGCAGGAGACCTGTCTTCTGGCTGCCCGGCGGCACGACGGTGCCCCCGCCCGTGGCCCCCGTTGTGGCGGCGGCCGTGAAGGACCCGATGAACGCCACGGTGTCCCCCGGCCGGACGGTGCCGCCGATCGTGCGCGTCGGGTCGAGGGAGACCGTGATCTCCAAGAGACCGGTGGGGACGTTGATCTGCGATCGCGACGGCGAGAACTGCTCCGGGGTGACGAAGCGCTGCGAGGTGAGCTGGTCACCGGGGAGCAGCTCGATGGCCGTCACCAGACCGCTGAGCCCGGAGAGATCACCGACGGCGCCGTCGTTCACGACCTTCGCCGGGACCTTCTCCAATTCGACCGAGCCACCGATCTCGCCCACTGCGGTGCCGGCCGGGATGGACTCCTTGACGACGAGGACCTTGACCACCTCTTCGCCCTTGAGGGCCCGATCCTCTGCGTTCCTCACGAAGGTGACGAGCACACCCGTGCCCAATGCCGCGATGATTATCGCCCCGATCAAGGCCTGTACTCGCCGATTCACGTTGCCTCCGTAGTGGTCCGCTCCGCCTCGCCCTACCGGGCGGCCTCCCTCACGCTAGTTGAGGGATCCCTCCGCATTCTCCGATGACACACCAGCCCCGCAAAGTGGCTGAGTCACCACCGCCAGCGCGATGCTAGCGCGGTGTGCTCCCGGATGCCATGGCCCAAGATCGCGGACGGCCGCCACGGTGAGAGATGGCGGACGAGCGTCGGCGATGTAGGATTCCACTAGGCGGAAGGGGCGGCGATGGACAGACCACCGAGACGGGAGGGCCCGCAGCGTCGACGCGGGCGGATCCGCGGCGACGGTGGGGCGGCACTTGTTGAGTTCGCGTTGCTCTTGCCCTTCCTCGCCCTGCTGGTATGTGGGGTGATCGACATCGGCCGCTTCTACAGCGTGTGGAACGAGACGAAGAACGCCGCCCGCGAAGGCGCCCTCTACGGGCAGACCTTCCCCAACCAGCAGCGCGACTACGGCGGCCTGTGCGCGGCGCCCGACAACATCGAGGCCAGGGTCAAGCAGGAGCTCGGCGACGCGGGCCTGTCCAACGCCTTCACCGTCACGTTCAACACGCCGGTGACCTCGTGCAACCCGACCTCGGGCGCGATCACGCCGGGCCAGACGATCGCGGTGAGCGTGAGCCGCCCGATGGACCTCATCACCCCGATCATCCGCAACCTGCTCGGCACCCAAACGGTCCGGGCGACCGTGAGCGCCACGGTGCAGGGATGACGCGGATCCGTCAGGCCGTGCGTCGGGACGACGGCGCAACGCTCGTCGAGTTCGCGTTCGTCGGCCCGATCCTGTTCTTCCTGCTCATCGCCATGCTCGACGTCGGACTGGCGGTGCTGGGCAAGACGGTGGCGTCGGGCGCCGCGCGCGACGGCGCACGCGTCGGCATCATCCACTTCGACGACGCCGACAACGTGGCCTCAGTGGACTACGGGCTGGTGAAGGCGGCGGTTGAGGCGAAGCTGGTCGGCCACATCGCGACAGGGCCGGTGGTGACGGTGCGGTGTCTCGACGGCGGCACCAAGGCGACCAAGCCCTGCGATCGGGCCACCATCCGCATCGACTACGACCTGATCGAGGTGAAGGTGCAGTGGGAGAGCATCTCGATCGACATCTTCAACCTGATCCCGACGCCCCGGCCCGCGGTGGCGCGCATGGTGATCATCGGCGACGGCACCTCCGATGGCGGCACCGGACCCGTCCCCTGCCAGAGCAGCGTCAACCTCGCCTTCGACACGGCCACGCCGCCGGCCATCACGGAGCAGGACGTCGACGTCGCCGGGAGCCTGACGATCCAGCGCACTGGAGCCAACATCAACTGCTGGTCGCGGGTCACCTACTCGACGGGCGGCGGCACGGCTACGGCCGGCGCCGACTACGAGTCGCAGACGGACGTCGTCATCGTCTTCCCGCCGGGCGATGCGAGCGAGGCGATCCCGATCGTGATCAAGGGCGACGACGCCGGCGAGCCCACGGAGACCTTCGGGGTGACGCTGACGGCCGTCGCCGGCGGCACCATCGTGGCGCCATCGACCTCGACGGTGCGGATCCTCGACGACGACGTCCCGCCACCGGCCCTGCTCTCGTTGCAGTTCTTCGACGTCGACGCCAACGGGAAGGTCGACCGTGTCGTGGCGACCTTCGACCAGACCCTCAACGCCACCTGCCCGACCCCCGGGGCGTTCGTGTTCAACAACACGCCCTCTGGCGGGACGCGCGGCGCGGTCGCCATCGCAGGAACCGCGGCCACCGTCACCGTCAACGAAGGCTCGGGTGCGGTCGACACTGCGGGCGCCGGCTTCCAGGTCCGGCTGGACGCGGGCTGCCTCACCGCCAGCGGCACGGGCACCGCGGCCACCTTCGCCACCACCGCAGCCGCCGACAAGGCGAAGCCCGTCCTGCTCAGTGTGGTGGACACCAA
>DAIQBC010000077.1:0-10217 GCA_036781345.1 Acidimicrobiales bacterium
CTGCCCCAGGGCCGGCTGGAGCGGCACGAGCACCTCGGGCACTTCGGGCCGCTCGAGGCCCCGGCCGAGCTGGCCGCCTCCGTGCGCGCCTTCGCCACCCTCCTGTAGCCGTGTCCGCGGTGGCTGTCACACCCGGCGCGTAGCCTGGGCACCATGCCGCTGCCGCTCCCGTTGAGCCTGTCGCCGTCGAAGGTCTCGTCGTTCACCGATTGCGGGCTGGCGTTCCGGTTCTCCGCCATCGACCGCCTGCCCGAGCCGCCCTCCGTGGCGGCCACGCGTGGCACCCTCGTCCACGCGGCCCTCGAGCGGCTGTTCTGCCTCGATCCCCACGAGCGCTCGCACGCCCGATCGCTCGGCTGCCTCGACGACGCCATCACCGACCTCAGGGACCACCCCGAGTTCAGCGGCCTGGAGCTCGACGACGCGGCCGAGGCCACGTTCTTCGAGGAGGCACGGGTGCTGCTCGAGAAGTACTTCCGTCTGGAGGACCCCACCGCCATCACCCCGATCGGGATCGAGCTGAAGCTCGAGGTCGAGGTGGGTGGCGTGCGCCTCCGCGGGATCATCGACCGCCTCGAGCTGGACCGGGACGGCGAGCTCGTGGTCACCGACTACAAGACGGGGCGGGCGCCAGGCGAGCGCCAGGAGCAGCAGCGCCTGGCCGGGGTGGCCTTCTACTCGTTGCTCTGCGAGCGCCTCTTCGGTCGGCGGCCGGCCAAGGTGCAGCTCCTGTACCTGGCCGACCCGCTCGCGATCATCTCCGTGCCGACCGACCGCTCCACCCGCGGCGTAGAGCGCAAGCTGGCGGCCATCTGGACCGCGGTCGAACGGGCCTGCGAACGGGAGGACTTCCGACCCAACCCGAGCCGTCTGTGCGACTGGTGCGGCTTCAAGGCCTACTGCCCGTCGTTCGGGGGGGAGATCGCGCTGGCTGATGCCTTCCGGGTCGACCGAGAGCTCTCGGGTGCGGCACCGGCACAGCCCGTCCCGGCCTAGCCATCGGCTCGTCCGGGTACGGTGCCCGCCGTGTCCGGTCCCCTCAGGCGCGTGAGGCAGCTCGTCATCGATGTCGACGAGCTCGTCGACCAGCGGGTCGACCACCTCCGCGGCCATCGAGGGCTGGACCGGCTCATGTACGGCGCCTCTGAGCTGGGCGACTGGTCGCTCATCTGGCACCTGATCGGCGCCGGGCAGGGCCTGCTCCCCGGACGCGACCCGATGAGCGCAGTGCGGGTGTCTGCGGTCCTGGGAGTCGAGTCGCTGCTCGTGAACGGTGGCATCAAGCGCTTGTTCCGCCGCCATCGGCCCGTGTGGGAGGAGGACCGACCCCGCCCCCACCGAGTGCGCACACCGCAGACGAGCAGCTTCCCCTCGGGCCACGCCAGCGCCGCCTTCACCGCCGCGGGGGTCCTCAGCCAGGGTGACCCGCTCTGGCCGCTCTACTACGGGGTCGCGGTGGTGGTGTCGGCCAGCCGCGTCTACGTGAAGATGCACCATGCGTCGGACGTGCTGGCCGGTGCCGCCATGGGCGTGGGCCTGGCCGGTCTGGCCCGCCGCGTGTGGCCCCGCTCCTGACGGAATGCCCCTTGGGTCCGGGCGGTTGATGCTGGCGTGACCGCCACTCGTACCTTCTCCGTGACCTGGGACTACCGCTGCCCGTTCGCCCGCAACGCCCATGAGCACGTGATCGAGGGTCTCCGAGCCGGTGCCCCGTGGGACGTGACCTTCGTGCCCTTCTCGCTCGGCCAGGTCCACGTGGTCGAGGGCGAGCCCGACATCTGGGGTCACTGGCCGGACGACACGGGCCTGCTCGCCCTGCAGGCCGGCGTGGTCGTGCGGGACAAGTGCCCCGACCGCTTCCTGGACGTCCACCAGGCGCTCTTCGCTCTCCGCCACGACCAGGGCGGCCAGCTCCGGGACGAGTCAGCGGTGCGCGCCACGCTCGTCGCCCAGGGCGTCGATGCCGACGCAGTCCTCAACGAGATCGCCACCGGCAACCCGATCCTCACGGTCCAGGGTGAGCACGAGGCGGCGGCCCAGGGCCGGAAGGTGTGGGGGGTCCCGACCTTCATCGTCGGTGAGCAGGCTGCCTTCGTGCGGCTGATGGACCGCCCGCGAGGCGACGCCGAGCGGGCCGTGGCGTCGGTCGACCGGGTGCTCGACCTGCTCGACGGCTGGCCGGACCTCAACGAGTTCAAGCACACGTCGATCCCCCGCTGACGTAGCGTCCCGCCGTGGCCGGCCAGCGGGAGATGCACAACGAGCGTCGGATGACCGACGTCGAGGCCCTCATGTGGAACCTCGAGAAGGATCCGCACCTGAGCGCATCCATCGCCAACATCACCGTGTTCGACGCCGCTCCGGATGCCGAGCGCCTGCGGGCTCGCCTCGAGCGGGCGGTGACGATGATCCCCCGTCTGCACCAGCGAGTTGTCCCGGCCCTGGGTCGCCTCGCCCCGCCCGAGTGGCGGGACGACCCCGACTTCGACCTCGCTTACCACCTCCGCTGGCTGGCCCTGCCCACCCCCGGAACCATGCGGCAGCTCCTCGACCTGGCGGCCACGATCGTGAGCTCCCCCTTCGATCGCACGCGGCCCCTCTGGGAGTTCGTGGTGATCGAGGGACTGGAGGGTGGCGGCGCCGCCATGGTGCAGAAGCTCCACCACGCCATCGCCGACGGCGAGGGGAGCATCAGGATGTCGGAGCAGTTCATCGATCTGGCCCCTGACGCCACCGAGCCCATCGCCCCCGGCCGCCCCGCCCCGAACCCGGTCGACGCCACGCTCCTGGAGACCGCGGTCGACACCCTCACCCATCAGCTCCGCCGTACCTTCGGCGTGGCCCGCCGCACAGTGGAGGGCTCCCTTGCCGTCGCGCGCGACCCCAGCCACGTGGCCTCGCTGGCCGAGGATGCCGTCGAGCTGGGTCGATCGGCCTTGCGGCAGATCGCCGTGTCCGATCCGGCTCGGTCGCCGGTGTGGCGCGAGCGCTCGCTCCGCAGGCAGATCGAGGTGCTGCAGGTGCCGCTCGCCGACGCCAAGGCGGCGGCCAAGGCACTGGGCGGCAGCCTCAACGACATCTTCGTGACGGCGGCCGCCGGGGGCGCCGGTGCCTACCACCGGGCGGCGGGGTCCCCGGTCGACGAGCTGCGCATCTCGATGCCGGTGAGCACCCGAACCGACGGCTCGGCAGGAGGCAACGCCTTCACCCCCATGCGAGTGCTCGTGCCGGTGGGCATCGAAGACCCGGTCGCCCGCTTCGCCGCCATCCGGGAGCGCCTGGACACCACCAAGCGCGAGCGGGCCATGAGCCTCGTCGACGGGCTGGCCGGCGTGGCGAACCTGCTCCCCACCTCGGTGTCGGTTCGTCTCGCTCGACAGCAGGTGGAGACGGTCGACTTCGCGACCTCCAACGTCCGCGGCGCGCCGTTCCCGCTCTACATCGGCGGTGCCCGCATCCTCGCCAACTACCCGATCGGCCCCACCGGCGGCACGGCGTGGAACCTGACCCTGATGTCCTACGACGGCCACCTCGACATGGGGCTCAACGCCGATGCCGGCGCGGTCGAGGACCCGGCCATGCTGCGCGACTGTGTGCTGAGGGAGTTCGCGGCGCTGATCGCCGCCGGCACCCCGAAGGCGCCCCGGCGGCGGAAGGCTCGGAGCTAGGCCCCGACCGTCTCTTCCACGAGCGGACCTGATCCGGTGGCCATCTCGGCCGCCGTGAGCAGCATGCGCACGTCGAGAAGCAGGTCGGAGACCTCGTCGGTGGACACGAGCTCGCGGTGCATGAGGTCGGACAAGCCGGTGTCGATGAGGCGGAGCGCCTCGTCGATCACCGCCTCGTGGGCCTTGGCATCGGCTTCGCTCGGGCTCGTCGTGACGTCCTCGGTCTCAGTCATTGCCGCCAGGATACCCACGACCTGTGACGACGAGTCGTCATAGGCCCTCGTTACCCTTGTGACGTGCGTTACGAGCGGGTGGCCCGCCTCGGGCGAGGCGGCATGGGGGTGGTCGACCTCGCCCGCCGGCCCGACGGCACCGAGGTGGCACTCAAGCGGCTCACCCTCCACGGATCGGCCGAGGACATCGCCCGCGCCCGTCAGCGCATCGAGCGCGAAGCGCAGGTGCTCACCCGTCTCCACCACCCCAACATCGTCGAGCTCCTCGAGGTCGTGGAGGAGGGCGACGAGGTGACCCTCGTCATGGCGTACCTCACCGGCGGGACCCTGGCCGACCGGGTCGTGCACCACGGGCCGGCGCCTACTGACGAGGTGGAGCGCCTCGCCGACGTCCTCGCCGGCGCGCTGGCCGAGGCGCACCGGGCGGGGGTCATCCACCGGGACATCAAGCCGGGCAACGTGCTGTTCGACGCCGCTGGGGCCGCCCACCTCGCCGACTTCGGGGTCGCCAGCTCACGCGACGACACCGCCGGCCTGACCGCGGTCGGCACGGTGGTCGGCACCCCTGGCTTCATGGCCCCCGAGCAGGCCCGCGGGGAGGAGGCGGCCCAGGCGGCCGACGTCTTCGCGCTCGGGGCCACGCTGCTCTACGCCGCCACTGGCGAGGGTCCCTACGGCCGGGGAGCGGCCGACCTGCTCATGGTGCGGGCCGCGCAGGGGAAGGTGCGTCCGGTCCCCCGCGAGCTGCCCTCGCCACTGCGGCGGCGGCTCCAGGCCATGCTCGACCCCCGCCCGGACAAGCGCCCGTCGGCGGCGGCCCTCGTGGGTGGACCAGCGGGGACCGCCGTGAGGCGGCCCGTGGTGCGCCGCGCTCCCCGATGGCCCAGGTGGGCCGCCGCGGGTGCTGTCGGCGTGGTCGGCGTGCTGGCCGGGGTGGCGGTGGCGACGCGCGACACGAACGACGGGCCGACCACGGCACCCACGTCGACGCTGGCCGACTGCGCGGCCCTGCCCTACCAGCCGTGCGGCCAGCGCTCCCCCGCCCCAGGCACCGACGGCCGTCGGTGCCTGGCCGGCTTCGAGGACTACGACGAGGACCGCGCCAACGGCTGCGAGGCGTCCAGCGACGGCCTGGCCGACGACACCGGGTTCCCGGAGGGCGCCGACGCCATCGAGGGAACCATCGTCCCTCGGGACGACGTGGACACCTTTGCCATGGCGGTGGGCGACGGCACCCAGCTCTTGTGCGACGGCCGCTTCACGGTCGCCATCACGGCGCCGGCGGGGATGACCATCCGCCTCGAGGTGCTCGACGGTGACCAGGTGCTCGGCCAGACGACCAGCGCCGACGGGGTGCGATCCGCAGTCACGCTCCGCGAGACCGAGTGCTTCTTCAGCGAGGCCCGCACGCTCACCGCCCGGGTGTCCCCCATCGGCTCGGACCGCACCGGCGAGAGCTACACGCTCGAGCGCTCCGGCAGCTTCTGAACCCGATCCGGATCGGGCTGTCCGAGCCGTCACAGACCCCGATTAGGGTCGACGCGATGGGCATGGAGCGAGCCGGTGTCACCTTCGCCAGCCTGATGAGCCTCGGGCCCGAGACAGCGATCAGCACCGCCACCTTGGCCGCCGAGCTGGGGTACGACTCCTACTGGACGGCCGAGACCACCGGGCCGGAGGCCTTCTCGCTGCTGGCCGCGGTCGGCGCTGCCGCCCCGTCGCTCGGCCTCGGCACCGGGGTGTTGGCCCTGCAGCTGCGCACCCCGATGGTGGTGGCCATGGCCGGCGCGACTTTGCAGGCGCTGCACCCGGAGCGCGACATCGTGCTCGGCGTCGGGATCTCCTCACCGGTGGTCACGTCCCGCTGGCACGGCGTGCCCTACGGCGACCGTCCCCTCGCCCGGACGCGCGAGTACGTGACCTTGCTGCGGGAGTGCCTCACGGGCGAGAAGGTCGACTTCGCAGGCGACTTCTACCAGGTGAAGGGGTTTCGACTCGGGGTGCGGCTCGGCGAACGGAAGCCGAAGATCGTCATCGGCGCCCTCAACCCCAAGATGCTCCAGCTGGCCGGTGAGGTCGCAGACGGCGTGGCACTCAACTACCTGCCTGCCTCGCACGTGGCCTGGTCGGTGGCGGAGGTGCGCAAGGGAGGGCCGGCCGAGATCTACGCCTACGTGCACGCTGGCGTGTGCGAGCGCGAGGAGGGCGTCGAGCTGGCCCGCCGCGACCTCTTCTCCTACGCCGTGGTCGACTCCTACGCCCGGAGCTTCGAGCGGGCCGGCTACGGCGCCGAGGTGGCCGAGATCCGAGCCCGCCATGCCGAGGGCGACCGGGCCGGCGCCCTGGCCGCGGTGTCCGACCGCATGGTCGACGGCATCGACGTGATGGGCGACGCCGAAACGGTGCGCGCCACCATGCAGGCCTACGTCGACGCCGGCGTCGACGTGCCTGTGCTCATGCCGCTGCCGTGGGGGGCCGACCGACGAGCGTCGGCCGACCTCGCCATCCGCGCCGCGCTGGGTCGGGCCTGATGGAGCTGCGTGACAAGGTCGTGCTGGTCACCGGCGGGGCCAACGGCATCGGCCGCGCGCTCTGCCGGAGGTTCGCGGCCGAGGGCGTGCGGGGGTTGGCCGTTGTGGACAAGGACGCCAAGGCCTCGTACGAGCTGGCCCTCGAGCTCGGACCGGTGGCCATCGGGCTGGCGGCCGACGTGGCGCGCGAGGCCGACGTCATCTCTGCCGTGCGGTCGACCGAGGAGCGGTTCGGCCCCATCGACCTGCTGGTGTCCAACGCCGGCATCGGCACCAGCGGCGGCGTGGAGGCACCCAACGAGGCGTGGCAGCAGATCTGGGAGGTGAACCTGATGGCCCACGTGTACGCGGCGCGGGCCGTCCTGCCCGGCATGATCGCCCGGGGTGAGGGCTACCTGCTCAACACGGCCTCGGCGGCCGGGCTCCTCACCAACATCGGGGCCGCGCCCTACAGCGTCACCAAGCACGCGGCGGTGGCCTTGGCCGAGTGGCTGGCCATCACCCACGGCGACCAGGGCATCAAGGTGTCGTGCCTGTGCCCGCAGGGTGTGCGCACCGACATGCTGCTGGCCGGCGCCGCGGACCCCGCCGGAGCGGTGGTCTTGGCCCAGGGCGCCATCGAGCCCGAAGAGGTGGCCGAGGCAGTGGTGCGGGGCCTGGCCGCGGAGACCTTCCTCATCCTCCCTCACCCGGAGGTGCTCACCCACGTGCAGCGCAAGGCGGCCGACTACGACCGTTGGCTCGGCGGGATGCGCAAGCTCCAGCGGCGCATCGCGGACTCGTTGTCGTGACCCCGCGCGGGGAGCCTGAGCCGAGCGCCCTGGCCGACACAGCCTTGGTCGAGGTGGGCCTGCGCGCGGGTGACCGTGTGCGCTTCCGGCGCAGCGATGGCGGAGCGTGGCGGGAGGCGAAGGTCGAGCGCCGTGAGCGTGATGGCTCGATCGGCGTCCGCGACGAGCGGGGCGCAGCCCGAGCCATCCCCATCGATCGGCTCCAGGTGCGCGCCACCGGTCCCCGCGGCGGCGCCAGCTGGGAGCTCGTGGCCGAGCGCGCCGCGCGCAGCGAGCAGCTCGGGATCTGGTAGCCGTGGTCCAGCCGCCGTGCGCGTCGGCTGATGCCTCGTGCATGCATGTGAGGACGCTGCGGAAGCGGTAGACCATCCGTCATGACGCGGGTCGGGTTGGTCCTCGGCGCGGGCGGGATCGTCGGGCAGGCGTTCCACGCCGGGGTGCTGGCCGCCCTCGAGCAGCACCTGGGGTGGGACCCGCGCACGGCCGACATCATCGTCGGGTCCTCGGCGGGTTCGGTGACCGGAGCGGCGCTGCGCCTGGGCGTGTCCGCCGCTGACCTGGCGGCCCGAGCCGCCGGCGAGGTCGTCTCCCCGGGAGGGGCGGCGTTCCTCGCCGCTGTCGAGGGGGCGGACCAGGACCTCCCTGCCCCCTCACCTGGCGACCTGCTGCGCGGCTGGCGCCTTCCGCCCCGCGCGCTGCTGAGCCAGGCCGCACGGCGCCCCTGGGCCCTGCGGCCCGCAGCGGCGGCCAGCACGGTGCTGCCGGCCGGGCGCTTCGACCTGCGCGAGCGCACCCGAGTGCTCGATGCCCTCGGCACGGCCTGGCCCGAGGGTCTGTGGCTGTGTGCGGCTCGCCGACGCGACGGCCGTCGCGTGGTGTTCGGGCGCGAGGGTGCACCTGCGGCCCGGCTGTCTGACGCCGTCGCGGCGTCGTGCGCCATCCCTGCCTACTTCGCCCCGGTCGCGATCGGGTCGCGCCGATACGTCGATGGCGGCGTGCACTCCCCCACCAATGCCGATGTCCTCGTGCACGCGGGCCTGGACGTGGTGATCGTCGTCTCCCCGATGTCGGCTGCTCACGGCGCATCTCGTCTGCCCGACGCACCGGTGCGCTGGTCCGCTCACCGACGGCTGGAGGGCGAGATCCGTCGCCTGCGCGCGCAGGGCACGACGGTCGTGCGCTTCGAGCCGAGCCCCATGACGCTCGCAGTGATGGGGATCAACGCCATGGCGGAAGACCGCTCCGCCTCAGTGGCGGAGGTCGCGCTGGCCGACGCGGCGGCTCATGCCTCCTCGGCCCGCACGGCCCGCCGCCTCGCCCCGCTCGTCTCGCCCAATCCGCACGCGGCCTGAGGTCGATCCCCGACTGTGCCAGCCTCGGCCGGTGGACCGACCGACCGTGCAGCTGTACGAGACGCAGAGCGAAGAGTACGAGCGGCGACGCACCCCCGATTTCGTGACCGAGGCCCACGCGTTCGGCAAGCGCTGCGCGGCCGGACCCGTGGTGGACCTCGGGTCCGGACCAGGGTGGTACACCGCCGCTCTCGGGCCGTCGGCCATCGCGCTGGACGCCGCCAGAGCGATGCTCCGCCGCACCGGCGAGATCACTCCCTCTGCAGCGCGGGTGCAGGCCGATCTGGCCCACCTCCCGTTTCGAAGCGCGACGCTGGCTGGGGCATGGGCGCGCAACAGCTATGTGCACCTGCGCTCGACCGAGCTGCCGATGGCGCTGCACGACCTGCACCGGTCGCTAGCGGTGGGGGCGCAGATCGAGCTCACCTTCTTCGGCGGGGAGGGCGAGGGCCGCGACCTGTTCCCTGGCGATGACCTCCCCGGCCGCTGGTTCTCGACCTGGCCGCAGCAGCGGCTCAGCGACGTCGTGGTGGGGGCGGGGTTCGTCATCGACGAGCTCACCTCCGTGGAGCGCCGCCACGGTCATGTCGGCCTCACCGTGCGGGCCACGCGCCCGACGGGCCTGGCCGATCTCGTGGCGCCGGGCCTTCGCCTGCTCGTGTGCGGGCTCAATCCGAGCCTGCGCTCCGCCGAGGCCGGCACCCCCTACGTGACCCCCGGCAACCGGTTCTGGCCCGCCGCGCTGGCCGCCGGTCTCGTGAGCCGCGACCGCGATCCTCGTCATGCGCTGGATGCGCACGGCATCGGCATCACCGACCTCGTGAAGCGGGCCACCCCGAGGGCCGACGGCCTGGCGAGGGGCGAGTACCAGGATGGCCTCGACCGGCTCGACCGGCTGTGCGCCTGGCTGGAGCCCGCCTCGGTCTGCATGGTCGGGCTGGCCGGCTGGCGGGCGGCCGTCGACCGCGGGGCAAGGCCCGGCTGGCAGGAGCGGCGTCTGGGGGGGCGCCCGGTGTACGTGATGCCCTCCACGAGCGGTCTCAATGCCGCCATCCCGCTGCCCGCTCTGGCGGAGCACCTGCGCACGGCCCTCGCGGGCACCTGACCGGCCGGTCACCTACGGTGCCCAGGATGGGAGTGCGACTGGAACCGCAGGACGAGTACATGCACGAGCTCGGCCCGGAGCCGAACTTCAACGAGAGCATGTACTTCAACCTCTACGACCCGGCTCAGCAGGTGGGGGGCTGGTTCCGCTGCGGCAACCGCGCCAACGAGGGCTACGCCGAGATGACCGTCTGCATCTACCTGCCCGGCGGGCGGGTCGCCTTCATGTTCAAGCGGGCCGAGATCGACCACAACGACGCCTTCGACGCCGGCGGCATCCGCTTCGAGGTGCTCGACCCGTTCAGGCGCCTGGACGTCACCTACGCAGGCAAGGTCGTCGTGCTGGACGACCCGCTCCAGATGGCCGACCCCAAGAAGGCCTTCACCGAGAACCCGTATGCCGAGTGCGAGGTGCGCATCGAGTACACGGGCGTGTCCGACATGTTCGGTGGCGAACCCGACGAGCCGCACGAGCGACCAGGTGAGGAGTTCGCCAAGGGCCACTACGAGCAGCTCATCGCCGGCACCGGATCCATCC
>DAIQBC010000078.1:0-10181 GCA_036781345.1 Acidimicrobiales bacterium
CGGTGGCCGGCGTAACAGTGGAGAAGTATGACACGGCCGTCGCCTTCACGAAGTGGTGCAACGAGCACGGCGGCATCTTGGGCCGCCAGCTCGTGGTCGACGACGCCGACGCCAAGCTGTTCGAGTACGAGGCGGCCGTGACCGCCGCGTGCGTCAAGGACTTCGCGCTGGTGGGCGGCGGGGCCGTGTTCGACGAAGACCCCAACAACGTGCGCGTCGGCTGCGGCATGGGCAACATCGCCGGCTACGTCGTCTCCGAGCCGGCCCGCACCGCCGACCTGCAGGTGCAGCCGCTCCCGAACCCGGTGGACAAGGTCGCCGCCGGTCGCTACCTGGCCGCCAAGGCCCAGTTCCCCGACGGCATCGCCCACTACGGCGTCATGGCGTCCAACCTGCCTTCGATCACGCTCGTCAAGCAGCAGCTCCTGGAGGTGGCCAGGGCGAACGGGTACACGGTCGACTACGAGGTTGACTACGCCCCCACGGGAGAGACCGGCTGGGACAACTTCGCGAAGGAGATCAAGGACAAGGGCATCAAGATCCTGGAGTACGTCGGTCAGCCGTCCGACCTCAAGGTCCTCGACCAGGCGCTGAAGACAGCGGGCTACTACCCGGACGTGATCCTGCTGAGCACCAACTTCTACGACAGCAACTACGCCACCGAGGCGGGGGACATCGCCGGCAACGTCTTCATCCAGTCCGCCTTCTACCCTCTCGAGCTGGCAGCCGACAACAAGGCCACGCAGGACTACCTCGACCTCATGGATCAGTACAACCCGAGCGGCAAGGTTGCGCTCCTTGGCACCCAGGGCCTCTCGAGCTGGCTGCTGTTCGCCAAGGCTGCGACGGCCTGCGGTTCGAACCTGACGACGGAGTGCCTGATCAAGGAGGCCAACGGCGTGACCGGTTGGACGGGCGGAGGGCTGCATGCCCCCACGACGACCGGCAACGCGGAGCCCACCGCCTGCTTCCTGGTGCTGAGCCTCGGGGCGGACGGGTTCTCCTACAACAAGGACGCGACCGCCCCGACCGACGGTGACGGTCTCTACAACTGCAACCCGGAGAACGTGGGCGAGCTGGGCGGCTGAGTGAACGAGCTCCTCAGCCTCACCGTGCTGGGACTCTGCACGGCATCGATCTTTGCCCTGGCCGCCAGCGGGCTCGTCCTCACCTACACGACCACGGGCATCTTCAACTTCGCCCACGGCGCCATCGGGATGCTCGGCGCCTTCGCCTACTGGCAGCTCCACGATGACTGGGGGTGGCCGACACCCGTCGCCCTGGTCGTCGTGCTCCTGATCCTCGGCCCCGCCCTGGGCCTCGCGATCGAGCGGGGCATCATGCGCCACCTGACCGATGCACCCGAGACCGTGCGCATCGTGGTGACGATCAGCCTCCTGGTCGCGCTGCTGGGCCTCGGGTTGTGGATCTGGCCCGCGACCGAGCCCCACCCCACCTCACAGCTCTTCAACGGCGCGAGCGTCACTCTCTTCGGGGTCGGTGTCACGTGGCACCGCATCAGCGGCATCGTCATCGCCATCGTCGTGGCCATCTTCCTCCGGCTCCTCCTGTTCCGCACGCAAGCCGGGCTCGACATGCGCGCCTCGGTCGACAGCCGGTCGCTCGCGCTGCTGCACGGCGCTCGCCCGAACCGATCCGCGGCGCTGGCCTGGGCGATTGGATGCTCGCTCGCCGCGCTGGCGGGGATCCTCATCGCGCCTGTCACCTCCCTCAGCCACATCAACCTCACGCTGCTGATCGTGAACGCGTACGCCGCTGCCATGATCGGGCGCCTGCGCAGCCTGCCGATGACCTTCCTCGGGGCCCTGATCCTGGGCCTGGCCGATTCCTATGCCATCGGCTACGTGCCCAGCGGCAACGCCTACTTCTCGACCTTCCGGTTCGCGATCCCGGCGGTTCTGCTCTTCGTGGTGCTCCTGGTGCTCCCGAACCCGCAGCTGGGCACCCGCACGGGGAGCGCGTCCCGGGAGGACATCCCTCGACCTGCGTGGTGGACCGCACTGGTCACGGCCGGCGTGATCGTGGGCGCAACCGTGGTCCTTGCGAATGTGCTCACCGACGCAGACGCCCTTCGGGTGGCCAAGATCTTCGGCCTGGGCCTGATCGCGCTGTCGCTGGTGCCCCTCACAGGCTTCGGTGGCCAGATCTCCCTTTGCCAGATGAGCTTCGCCGCCATCGGCGCGATCGTGATGGCGCACCACGGCCAAGCAGGTGAGCCCATCGCGCTGCTGTATGCCGCCGCGGTGTGTGGGGTTGTCGGCGCGCTCATCGCGCTCCCGGCGCTTCGGCTCTCAGGCATCTACCTAGCGCTTTCCACGGCTGCCTTCGCGGTGTTCCTCGATCGCTGGCTCTTCAACCTGCCGTCGTTCGATCTCGGACCCTGGACGATCAAGTTCTTCGACCTCGGCATCATCGCAGTCAAGCCCGTCGACGTCCCCGGCGTGGACGGAAGCAGCCGACCGACACAGCTCGTCGTGCTGTCCGTCGTCTTTGCGCTGCTCTTCCTGCTGGTGGTCGGCGTGCGGAGGAGCGGGTTCGGCGAGCGCCTCCTCGCCATGAAGGACAGCCCGGCGGCCTGCGCCACGCTCGGGCTCGACGTCACGAGGCTCAAGCTGGCCGTCTTCGCCCTGTCCGCGTCCATGGCCGGAGTCGGTGGAGCCCTCTATGCCGGCACGCAGGGATCGGTGAGCCCCGATCGCTTCGCCCTCTTCGAGAGCTTGCCGCTGCTGCTCCTGGCGGTCGTCGGTGGCATCGGCACCGCCGCGGGTGCGCTGTTCGCCGGGCTTGTCCTCGGAGGCATCCCCATCGCCGTGGGGATCTGGCCAGTCCTCGCCAACCTCAACCGGCTCCTCCCGGGCACGATGGGCGTGGCCCTGGGCCGCAACCCGAACGGGGCGGTGCGCGACATAGCGGGTCGCTACAGCGTGCTCAGCGAAGTGCGCGTCACCCTGGTCGGGCTGGTCGTGTCGGTGCTCGTCCTCGCCGGGCTCGGTGTCAGCGGTGCCATCACCGGCTGGGGGCTCACATTCTTCTTGGTCCTCGCACTGGTGGTCTGGCCGCAGGCCGCCGAGATCGTGCTGGCACGTCGGGCACCGCGCGACGACGGCACCCCCCTCGAGTGGGCTGGCCTGGAGGAACCGCTGAGCCCTGCTCAGCTACGGGACATCGATGCCTTCCTCGGCCTCGAGGCCCGCCAGGATCAGGTCCTGGCATGACCGACAGCCTCGAGGTCACGGATGTCAGCGTGGCCTTCGGCGGGCGCATGGCATTGACGAACGTCGATCTCAGCGCCGCCGCAGGGACGATCACGGGCCTCATCGGCCCGAACGGCGCGGGGAAGACCACGCTGTTCAACGTCGTCTGCGGGCTCCAGCTGGCGGGCAGGGGGCGCGTCCACGTCGGTGGCAGGGACGTCACCAAGCTGGCCCCGTTCAAGCGGGCTCGTCACGGCCTCGCTCGCACGTTCCAGCGGCTCGAGCCTTTCGGCCTGCTCACCGTCTGGGAGAACGTCCACCTCGCGGCGGACGTCGCCCGGCGCCCCCATCCCGGCGCCGTTGCAGAGGGCCTGCTGCAGCGCCTCGGCATCAGTGAGCTCGCCGGCCAGCGCGCGGATCGACTCCCCACCGGCCAGGCTCGGATGGTCGAGCTGGCCCGTGCCCTGGCCACGGACCCCAAGGTGCTGCTCCTGGACGAGCCCGCCAGCGGCCAGGACGAGAAGGAGACTGCCGCCTTCAGCGAGGTGCTGCGCGAGGTAGCGGCGCAGGGTGTGGCGGTCGTCCTGGTGGAGCACGACATCCAGCTCGTGATGGACGTGTGCTCCTGCATCCACGTGCTCGACCTGGGTCGGGTGCTGGCCAGCGGAACCCCCACGGAGGTGCGGCACCACGACGGTGTCATCTCGGCCTACCTGGGAGCCGCAAGATGACCGACCTGCTGCTGTCAGTTCGCGACCTGCGGGCGGGGTACGGGCCTATCGAGGTGCTCCGAGGGATCGACCTCGCTGTGCCGACGGGCGCCGTGGTCGCGGTGCTCGGCCCAAACGGCGCCGGAAAGACCACGCTGCTGTCCGTGCTGGCCGGTCTGCTACCGCCGACGGCGGGCGACATCGAGCTCGCAGGTCGCCGGGTCAACGGTGCTCGCCCCGACGACCTCGCCCGGGTGGGACTCTGCCTCGTGCCAGAGGGCCGCGGGATCTTCCCCAACCTGACCGTGGCGGAGCACCTCCGCATGGTCACCCACTCCGGACGCCGGCTCGCCGACATCCAGGCCGAGACCTACGAGCGGTTCCCGCGCCTCGCCGAGCGCCGCAGTCAAGTGGCCGGCACGATGTCTGGTGGCGAGCAGCAGATGCTGGCCCTGGCCCGGGGTCTTGCCACCCACCCGGCCCTGCTCATGCTCGACGAGCTGTCGATGGGGCTCGCCCCGCTGATCGTCGAAGAGCTGTACGCCCAGGTCGCGTCCATCGCTGCGTCAGGGGTGTCGATCGTCGTCGTCGAGCAGTTCGCGCGGACGGTGCTGGGCGTTGCCGACCTCGCCGCGGTGCTCGTGCACGGTCGGATCGTGGCTGTCGGCTCACCGGCGGAGATCGAGGGCGACCTCCACAGCGCCTACCTGGGCGCGGCAGTGCAATGATCACCCCTCGGAGCCGGACCTGGAGCGCGTGACCATGCAAGGACAACCCGACCGCATCGAGCAGTTCAAGGCTGATATCGCAGAGCTCCACATCACCGACCCGTCCGCGAGCCGCGACAACCTCTCGACGCGACTCGGTGTGGCGGGGATGGCCGTTGGCGTGCTGCTCGGGGTGTACGCCTACACGCTCTCCTTCGGCGCCACGGGGGACAACCCCGCACCACAGCAGCGCGACGCGATCGTGCTGGCCCTCATTGGGGTGGCGGTGGCCGTAGCGGGGGCGGCTCTCTACCTCAAGGGAGCTCTGGCGGGGTTCCTCCGGTTCTGGCTGGTCCGTGACCTGCACGAGCGGCGCGCCCAGACCGACCGCGTCGTCGAGGCCCTCAGCGGTGGTGCCGAGGGCCTCGAGAACGAGCAGCCCTAACCCGAGATCTTCAGGCCTTGGGAACGATGGACTTCAGCTCGACGTAGTGCTCGAGGCCCTCCCTGCCGAACTCACGGCCGATGCCGGAGGCCTTGAACCCACCGAAGGGGGCCACGAAGTCCATCGAGTACTGGTTCACCCCGAACGTGCCGGTGCGAACGCGTCGAGCGACATCCATGCCGATCCCGCCGGGGTCGCCCGTCCACACGGAGCCGGCCAGGCCGAACTCGCTGTCGTTGGCGATGCGAACAGCATCGTCCACGTCATCGAAGGGGATGACGGCCAGCACCGGACCGAAGATCTCCTCCTGCGCGATGCGCATCGAGTTGTCGACATCGGCGAACACGGTGGGTTGCACGTACCAGCCCGTGGAGATGCCCTCGGGCCGGCCGTTGCCGCCGACGACCACGCGCGCACCTTCTTCCTGTCCGAGGGCGATGTACTTCTCCACCCGCTCCTGCTGACGCTCGGCCACCAGGGGGCCGATCTCCGTCGTGGGGTCGTCGGGGTCACCAACGCTCATGCCCCGCACGGTGTCGCCGAGGGCGTCGACCACCGCGGCATAGTTCTCGCGGGAGGCGAGGATCCGGGTCTGGGCCACGCAGGCCTGGCCGTTGTTCATGAGGGACGCGAACTTGAGCGACTCCATGGTCTCGGCCAGGTCGGCATCGTCCAGGATGATGGCGGCCGACTTGCCACCCAGCTCGAGGCTGACGCGCTTGAGGTGCTCGCCGCAGATCGACCCGATGATGCGGCCCGCCGCGGTGGAACCGGTGAACGCGATCTTGTCGACGCCCTTGTGGCGGACGAGGTGCTCGCCGACCTCGCGGCCGGCGGGGATCACGCTCACGACGCCCTTGGGAAGCCCGGCCTCCTCGAGCAGCTCGGCCATGAGCATGGCGTCCAGCGGCGTCTCAGGCGACGGCTTGATCACGATGGTGGAGCCCGACAGCAGGGCCGGGGCCAGCTTCGACATGGTTGTGAACTGGGGCACGTTCCAGGGGACGATGGCGCCGACCACGCCGACACCCTCGGAGCGCACGATCACCGGGGTGCCGAGCATCCCGGTGCGCTCCTCTTCCCAGTCGTACTTCCGTGCCTCCTCGATGAAGCTGTTGAGCATCATCCAGGCGGCGGGCGACTGGGCCAGCTGCGAGAAGCTGATCGGCGACCCCATCTCGGTGGTGATCACCTGCGCCATGTCCATCATCCGAGCGGCGTAGAGATCGCTGAAGCGCTGGACGGCGGCGATCCGCTCCTCCGCCGGGAGCTGCGGCCACTCGCCCTCGTCGAAGGCCTGCCGAGCCGCGGCGACCGCTCGGTCGATGTCGGCTGCCGTGCCCTCGGGGACACGACCCACCACCTGCTCGGTGTGGGGCGAGATCACCTCGATCACCTTCGAGCCAGCGGGGGCCACCCACTCGCCTCCGATGAACAGCTTGTCGTGGACCTGCATCGCTCAGCTCTCCTTCAGGGTTCTGGACGTCGTTCAGACGGTGATCTCGCCGCGGGCGATCTTGACCGCCCACGGGTAGTCGGGCTTGCCGCTGGGGGAGCGGAGCACCTCGGGCACCAGGTGCAGCTCCTTGGGGACCTTGTAGCCCGCGACGTGGTGGCGGCAGTGCGCAGCGAGCGCATCGAGGGTTGGTCTCTCGCCGTCCCGAGGTTGCACGACGGCCGCCACGCGCTGGCCCCACCGCTCGTCGGGGACGCCGACGACGATGGCATCGAACACCGCCGGGTGCGCCTTGAGGGCGGACTCGACCTCCTCGGGGAAGATCTTCTCGCCCCCGGAGTTGATGCACTGCGATCCTCGTCCGAGGAGCGTGATGGTGCCGTCCGCTTCCAGGAGGGCCATGTCGCCGGCGAGGGCGTAGCGGGCGCCCGAGGGGCCGGTGACGAACGTGGCGGCCGACTTCTCGGGGTCCTTGTAGTAGGCGAGGGGCACGTTCCCCCGGCGGGCCAGCCGGCCGGGACGTCCGCTGCCCGGAGGGATCTCGTGGTGGTCCTCGTCGAGCACCACCGAGTCACGGGCGGCCTGCACGGTCGGGCCGCCACCCGTGTTCTGGGTGTCGCCCTTCCCGACGGTGCGCATGCCGTTGGAACCGGTCTCCGACGACCCGATGGCGTCGATGATGACCAGGTTGGGAAACAGGTCGAGGTACTGGTCCTTGACGGTGGGGGAGAAGATCGCCGCGGTCGAGGCGAGCACGAACAGCGAGGACAGATCGAGGGCATCCGGTCCGCCCATCTCGAGCAGCGACTCGATCATCGGTCGGGCCATGGCGTCGCCGGTGATCGACACCGTGTTGATGCCCTCCCGCTCCACGGTGCGCCACACCTCAACTGGATCGAACTTGCTGAGCATCACGGCGAAGTTGCCTTCGAAGGCCGTCCGCAGGAAGCCCCACTGGGCGGCGCCGTGCATCAGTGGGGGAAGGGTGAGGGTGCGCAGGGGCGTGACGACGGCCTTCGCCTTGTCGGCCAGTGACCACTCATCGGCCACCCGCTCGTTGGTGGTGGCGTCGATGCCGCCACCGAGGGCGTAGAAGACGTCCTCGTGGCGCCACACCACGCCCTTTGGCATGCCCGTGGTGCCGCCCGTGTAGATGATGTAGTGGTCGTCGTCCGAACGGGCCGCGAAGTCGCGCTCGGGTGAGCCCGAGGCCATGGCATCCTCGAAGGCGACCGATCTCAATGCGGCCAGATCCGCTGCCACGTGGGCCCCACCACCGTCGTCGATGTGGATCAGGTGTCGGAGCAGCGGTAGCGAGGCCCGCACGCTCAACAGGCGCGGCGCCAGCTCCTGATCGAAGACCACCGCCTTCAGGTCGGCGTTGTCGAACAGGTAGGCAAGCTCCTCGGCCACATAGCGGTAGTTCACGTTCACCGGCACCGCTCGCACCTTGTAGGCGGCCAGCGCCGCCTCGATCCACTCGATGCTGTTGGTGCCGTAGATGCCGATGTGGTCGCCCGGTCCGATGCCATGGGCGGCCAAGTGGTGGGCGAGCTGGTTGGCCCGGGCCTCGAGCTGCGCGTAGGTGCGGCGCTCGTCACCGACCACGAGCACCTCGCGGTCGGCCACCGAGTCGACAGCGTGCTCGAACAGGTCGGCGATGTTGTACGCCACGGATCTGACGTTACGTCAGATCCGCTCGGCCATACCACAACGCCTTCTACCGCTTGGCGCCGACCTTCCTGGCAGGGACACGCTTGGCTGGCACGTCGGCCACGACGGCAGCCAGCAGCTCGTCCATGGCCTCACCCACGAAGTCGGCCAGGTCCCAGACATCCGGGATGAGCTCGCTGCAGGCCATGAAGCCGATGTCGACGTGGTCCATGTACGACAGGACCGTGATGTTCAGTCCGGCACCCTCCATCACGGGACCCATCGGGAGCGTGTACTCGAGCTTGGCCCCCGCGTAGTACAGCGGGAAGGGGGGACCGGGCACGTTGGAGATGACGACGTTGTGGATCGGACGGTGGCGGTCGCCCAGATGGAGGCCCGAGTAGAGGCGGGCCGCCAGCGCGAACGTGGTGGGCGCCGCGTACTCGGCCCAGTCCTGCAGCAGGTGGGCGCCCACGACGTTGTGGTCCTCCTTAGCGCCCCTGGTCACCTCGTGGATGACCTTGAGGCGGTGGATGGGATCCTCGACGTCGGTGGCGAGGCTCGTGAACATCGCCGACACCTTGTTGTTCTGCTGTCCGGTGTCACGTTCTTCGCGCACGGACACCGGGCACACGGCGATGAGCGGTGTGTCGGGCAGGGCGTCGTGCGCCTCGAGGTAGCGGCGCAGCGTGCCCCCCATGAGGCCCAGGACAACGTCGTTGACGGTGCACCCGACGTGGTTCTTGATGCGCTTCACATCGTCCAGGCTCACCCGGGTGAAGCTCATGGCGCGGTGCGGGGTGATGGCGCGGTTCCACGGGGTGGGTGGCGCGGTCAGCGGGACAGCGCCCACGACGGCGCTCGGGTCGCGGTGCCGAGAGACGAGGGCACCCACCGTACGGGCGGTGGAGCCGAGAAGCGGGAGCAGGCTCGCTCCCCGTCGGGCGCGTGACGCGATGGCGTGACCCACCATCTCGAGGTCGCTCGGGACAGGCTCGGACGCGCGCTCGGCCGGCGGGTCGAGCTCCCGGCCCTCCGGCTCGAGGTCGAAGAGGTTCACCATCAGCTCTGCGCCCGAGACGCCGTCCACGGCGCAATGGTGCATCTTGGTGACCACCCCGATGTTGCCGTCAGCCAGGCCCTCCACCACGTAGAGCTCCCAGAGAGGGCGGCCACGGTCGAGCGGACGACTGGCGATCTGGGCCGCCACCTCGGCCAGCTCGCGGTGGCCGCCGGGGGTGGGTGCGCCGATCCGACGGATGTGGTGGTCGATGTCGAAGTGAGGGTCCTCCACCCAGATCGGGTGGTGGAGGCGGAAGGGCACCTCGATGATGCGGCGCCGGAACGGTGGCACGAGGTGCAGCCTCGAGGAGATGAAGTCCTTGATCTTGCTGAACTCGTAGCCCCCGACCATGGTCGAGGGGTCGAAGATCGCCGTCATCGCAACATGCATGTGCATGCTCGGCGTCTCGAAGTAGAGGAAGGACGCGTCCAGGCCCGAGAGTCGCTCCACACCGCAATGATGACGCACCGGCACCGACTTCGCACCGGTCGACGGCAAGGGTCACACTGGAGAGATGAGCTGGTACCTCTTCGGGCTGGGCCTCCTCGGGCTGGTGCACGCCCTCAACGCCCTCGGCCCTCGCAAGCACCCCACGGCGGTGTTCGTCTGGAGCTTCTTCGGCTCCTGGATCACCATCGAGTTCGTGTGGCATCACTTGGTGTTCGGCCTGGCCGCCACCGCGCTCCTCGTTCGGGCCGGGGCGCTCGACCATCCAGTCGGCCTCGTGGGGCTAGCCATGATGGCGACCACCGGGCTGATCCTCCTCACCATCGGCCTGACCACCGGGAGAACCGTCGTGTCGATGCGTGGCGCGCTGGCCGACCTCGACCCCAGCCCCGACGCACCCCGCTTCCCCCGGAGCCAGGTCCTCGTCCCGTTGCTCCTCAACCACCGTCGGGGCGTCAGTCACCGCCGCCACCTCGAGTACGCCC
>DAIQBC010000079.1:0-10113 GCA_036781345.1 Acidimicrobiales bacterium
AGCAACCCCGTGAAGCCGCCGAGGCCCCGTGAGCCGACCACCACGAGGGCAGCCCCTTCGGCGCTGGCGAGCAGAGCGGAGGCCGCGTCGCCCATCGACAGGATGCGCTCGACGGGTTGCGTCAGCCCGTCGAAGTCGGTGGCCCCGACGATGTCGTCGAGGGTCTTCCGAGCGTCATCCTCGAGGAGGACCGGGTCGAACGAGGCACCCGTGTAGGGGTAGCCGCCCACGTACGGCAGGTGCCACGCCAGCACCACATCCAGGGACGCGTGGCGGAGCCGGGCCTCCTCCACCGCCCACCGCAGTGCGACGCGCGAGGACTCGGAGCCGTCCACCCCGACGACCACCCGCTCGACCGTGGTCGGTTCCGTGACCGCCGTGGGCCGGATGAGGGCCAGCGGGCTGGTGGTGTGGTGGAGGCAGTGCTGGCTCACCGACCCGAGCAAGAGCCCCTTGAGGGCGCTGTGTCCCTTCGCCCCCAGGACGAGCAGCGAGGCGTCGGCGGCGGCCTCGAGCAAGGCAGCCGCCGGCAGGGCACACGCTGGCCGCCGTTCCACCTGAAGACCGGCGGCTGGGTCGATCACGCGGTCCACGTAGGCGTCGAGGGCAGCCCCTGCCTCCACGTCGGAGTAGTCCGAGTCGAACCCGCCGTCCTGGGTTGCGTAGTGCTGGTCGAGGAAGCCCCATGCCAGCACGGCGGTCAGGGGCCAGTCGTGCAGCTGGGCTTCCCGGGCCGCCCACCGCAGCGCCAGCGCGGCGCTGTCGGAACCGTCGACGCCAACCACGATCCCTGTCATGGCTCGAGCATGCTCCAGCCCGGTCTGCGTCTGCTAGGGCCGGTCGGTGGTGCCACCAGTGACGAACGGCTCTGTGGCAGCGCCGAGCGGCGCTCAGCCCTCGGCGCCACGGACGATCGTTCCGGCTCGCCCGGCCAGGACGTCGCTCGCCTGGCGCAGGGTTCCTATCGCAGCGAGCGACCCACCCGCGTCGACGAAGCGACAGGCCGCCTCCACCTTGGGTCCCATCGACCCGGCCGGCAGCTCGAGGGACCGGAGGAGAGCCGGGCGCGTCTCCCTGATCGCACGTTGGTGCTGACCACCCCAGCCGGCATAGACGGCGTCGACGTCGGTCAGCAGCAGGAGCGCGTCGGCTCCGAGAGCGGTGGCGAGCAGAGCGGCCGACAGGTCCTTGTCGATGACGGCCTCGATGCCGCAGAGGCCCCCGCGCCCGTCGGGCACGACCGGGATCCCGCCGCCGCCCACGCAGGTGACGGTGATGTCGTGGTCGACCAGGATCCGGATGGTGTCGATCTCCACGATGCGCTTCGGCTCGGGAGACGGGACCACCCGTCGCCACTTCTCACCGTCCGGCGCCACGGTCCACCCGCGCTCATGGGCGAGGAAGCGGGCGTCGCGGGGCTCGTACATGGGGCCAACGAACTTGGTGGGGTGCGAGAAGGCCACATCGGCGGGATCGACGATGACCTGGGTGAGCAGCGTGGCAAGCCGGTCCTGCCGGAGGTGGCGGCCGAGCTCCTGCTCGAGGAGATAGCCGACCATCCCCTCGGTCTCGGCATCGAGGACGTCGAGCGGGTAGCCCTCCACGGCCGGGTAGGCCTCGTTCTGAAGGGCGAGGAGGCCGACCTGGGGTCCGTTGCCGTGGGTGAGCACCACCCGGTGGTCGCGCGCGATCTCGGCGACCGCCTCGGCCGCGACCTTCACGTTGGCCCGTTGGACCGTGGCGTCGAGCGCCTCGCCGCGTCGGAGCAGGGCGTTGCCGCCGAGGGCGACGACGACCAGCATCATCGTGCCCCGGGTCGAGCGACTGTGTTCGTCACGAAGGCGATCCTGCACCGATCCGGCGGCCGGACATAGGGGCGTTGGACCCTCGCGTCGGTGCGCGATCGGCACTTGTCCGGGGGTCGGGCGGTCCTCCTCAGGCGCGGATGACCACCACCGGCGGGTTGCTGATGCCGTGCTGCTGCTGGCAGAGATCCCGATAGACAGCGAGGATCAACGGCGCGTCGATGACCATCTCGACCGCCCCCGTGGCGTCGAGGTTGAGGTTGGCGCCATGGATGGTGAACCACACGTCGGTCAGGCCATCGTTGTCGGCGGGCACGTGCAGCGTGTGCACCGATCCGGCCGGTTCGAACAGGTAGGAGCCCGCCGTGTTCACGGCCTCGGGGCTCTCGAGGTAGTGCCAGCGACCGGTCTGGGTGAAGGCGTACACGTGGCCGGTGTGCTTGTGGATCTGCACGGTCGTGTCGGGCGAGAACCGGTTCCGGATGACCCAGACCCCAGTGGCCTGGTCGACCTGAAGGACCTGGAGCGTGGTGCCGTCCCCGAGGTCGACGAAGGGCAGGTCGGCCTCGCCTCGGTGGATGGCAGTTGGTGCGGCGTCGATGAGCGACATGGGGGGCCTCCTCGCGGCTGGGAGGAAGTGACACTACGGGCCGGCGTGCCCGCCGGCGGCTCAGCGGGCGCTGGCGGCGACGTCCTGGAGGAGGGCCCGCGTGGGGGCGGCATCGTCGGGATGGACGACGAACTCGAGGGCGGAGAAGTCGGTGGCCCCGGCCTCGGCGAAGGCCGCCAACCCGGCTCGCACCTCCGCCTCGGTCCCGATGAGCGATACGTCGGCCGGGCCTGCGGCGCCTTCGGCGTCCATCACGCCGCGATACGACGGGAGGTCGTTGTAGCCCGCCAGCAGGGTGGCCACCATCGAGCGCACCTCGTCGGCCTGGCGGGTGACGCACACCGGCACGCTCGCCACGATCCGCGGCGCGGGCCGGCCGGCCGCGGCCGCGGCCCGGTCGAGGGCGGGCTTGATCTGCTCGGCGATGGCCCTCGGCCCGCTCAGCCACAGGATCGATCCGGAGGTGCGCTCCCCGGCGAGCCGCAGCATGCGCGGCCCCATGGCGGCCACCATCACCGTGGGTGGCTGGGCAGCAGTGCCACCGATGCCCGTGGCCTCGGCCGACCAGATGTCGCCCGTGAAGGACACCTTGCGGTCTGTGAGTGCCGGCAGCAGCACCGACAGGTACTCCTCCATGTGCTTGGCAGGGGTGACAAAGGGGATCTTCAAGGAGCCCTCCACGCTCGACTTGTGCGCCAGGCCGATGCCCAGCACCAGCCGGTTGCCGATCGCCTCCTGCACGGTCAGGGCTTGGGCCGCCAGCATGAGCGGGTGGCGGGGCCAGGTGGGTACCACGGCGGTGCCGATCTCGATGGTGCTCGTGCGGGTGCCCATGGTGGCGATGGCCGTGAGCGCGTCGGGCACGGCCAGCTGGGCGACCCAGTAGGACGAGAAGCCGGCGGCCTCTGCCTCGGCGGCGTGGTCGACAAGCTGCCGGAGAGGGGCGCCCCTGGCAATGAGGCTGGAACCGTTGATCCCGATGCGCATCCCCTCATCATGCCTGGCCCGCGATCCGCCCGAGAGGTGACAGGATCCGTACATGGCCAAGTGGACTGCAGATGACATCCCCGACCAGGCCGGGACCACGGTGGTGATCACGGGCGCCAGCAGCGGGCTGGGGCTGCGCTCCGCCGAGGCCCTCGCCGCCAAGGGGGCCCGGGTGCTCCTGGCTTGTCGCAACCCGGCCAAGGCGGCCACCGCGCTGGCCGCCGTGGAGGCCAAGGCGTCCGGCCCCGAACCTGAGGTCGTCGCGCTCGACCTGTCGTCGCTCGCCTCCGTGGCCGCCTGCGCCGAGCGGCTCAGCTCGGATCTCGACCACGTCGACGTGCTCATGAACAATGCCGGCATCATGGCCGTGCCCAAAGCGCTCACCGTGGACGGCTTCGAGAGCCAGCTCGGCACCAACCACCTCGGTCACTTCGCGCTCACCGGGCACCTCCTCCCGCTCCTGCTGGCCGCGCCAGCGCCGCGCGTCGTCTCCGTGGCGTCGAACGCCCACAGGTTCGGACGGATGCACCTCGACGACCTCTTCTTCGAGCGCAGCCGCTACTCACGATGGGGTGCCTACGGGCAGTCCAAGCTCGCCAACCTGCTGTTCTCCAGCGAGCTCCAGCGTCGCGCCGTACAGGCGGGCACCGCGCTCACGGCCGTGGCGGCCCATCCCGGGTACGCCGCCACCAACCTCACGTCGGGTCCAGCGCTGGGTGCCGCCCTCCTGAGGCCGCTGCTCACGGTCAGCGACCGCGTCGTCGGACAGCCCGATCACATGGGAGCGCTTCCGCAGCTCTATGCGGCCACGATGCCCGACGTGCTGCCCGACGACTACTGGGGTCCGGACAGGTTCCGCGAGCAGCGTGGCCACCCCACCCGCGTCGGGCGCAGTGCCCGCGCCCTCGACACCGATGCCGCCGCCCGTCTGTGGGCGCGCAGCGAGGAGCTCACGGGAGTCACCTACCCCTGGCCGTGACGGAGCCGACTCAGGGCGCGGGCAGGAACTCCTGGAGGAGTCGGGCGAGGGCGAGCGGGTCGTCGCCCTGGACGCTGTGGCCGGCCTCGGCAATGTGCTCGACGCGCGCCGTGGGCTGCCGCCGGAGGAGCTCGGCCTCGGCATCGTCGTCCACCACGGAACCGGCCCGCATGCCCCGCACGAGCATGAGAGGGGCAGTGATCCCCTCGAGGGCGTCCCACAGGTCTTTGGCCGGGAGCGACCGGTGGGCGGGGTCGTCGGTGAAGCGGCGGTAGCGCCACACCCAGCTCCCGTCCTCCCGTTGGAGCGCGTTGTGGAGGATGCCGCGACGCAATGACGACTCCGAACGGGTGGGGTTGTACTCGATGGTGCGGGCCAGCAGCTCGTCGAAGTCCGCGAAGCTCTCCGGGCCGTTCACGAAGGCGACGATGGCCGCAGCGCCCGGACCATCGACGCGTGGCGTCACATCCACCAGCACGACCTTGCGCACGAGATCGGCATGGCAGGCGGAGAGGGCGATCGTGGTCAGGCCGCCGAGCGACATGCCGACCACGCCGACGGCGTCTGGCGCCAGCTGTCGGACCGCGCAGGCGACGTCGTCGGCATTGGTGCGCAGGTCGAGGCTGCCGGCCGATGGTGCGTCGGAGTGACCGTGGCCCGGGAGGTCGATGGCGACGAGCGGTCGGCCGAGTGCCATGGCCACCGTGTCCCACGTGTGTGCGTTCTGGGCGCCACCATGGAGGAGCACGAGCTCCGGCGGGCCGTCGCCCCAGACGAGGGCGCTGAGGTGCCGACCCGGGCCCACCTCCACTGCAGCTCGCTGGACCGCAGGGGGACCGTCGTAGGGCAGTCCGTGCTCCCGGGCGTTCTCGTGGAAGAGCCCGAACTCGTCGTAGGCAACCCGGTCGACCATCGATGCAGCCTGCCATGCGAGGCGCCGGTAGGTTCTGTGGGCAATGGGGAGCATCACGCCGGCGCGCTTCGAGGGCACGGTGCAGGTCGGCCGGGGGCGCAAGCTCGGCGTGGCCGAGTTCGGCACGCCCGACGGACAGGCGGTGGTGTGGCTGCACGGCACCCCCGGCGCCCGACGCCAGATCCCCCAGGAGGCCCGCCGGGTCGCCGACGAGCGCGGCCTGCGCATCGTCGGCATCGACCGTCCTGGTGTCGGCCTCTCGCCCGCGCATCAGTACCGGTCGGTGTTCGACTTCACCGCCGACCTCGAGCACGTGGTCGACAAGCTCGGCATCGACCGGTTCTCCACCATCGGCCTGTCGGGCGGCGGCCCCTACGCATTGGCGGCCGCGGCCGGGCTGCCTGACCGCGTGCAGTCGGTGGGGGTCCTCGGCGGGGTCGTGCCGAGCGTGGGACCCGACGCGCCGCCCGACGGGCTGGTCGCCTTCGCCAAGCGGTTCTCCTCGGTGCTCCCGTGGATCCGGCATCCCAGCGGGTTCCTGCTCACGGCCGCCGTACGCATGGCCAAGCCTCTCGGCTCGCCGGCCCTCGACCTCTACGCCCGCTTCTCGCCTCCGGGTGACCGGGAGGTGCTGGGTCGGCCGGAGATCAAGGAGATGTTCCTCGATGACCTCAGCCGCAACGGCGGGCGCAGCATGCGGGCCGTCGTGGCCGACGGGATCTTGTTCACCAGGGACTGGGGCTTCGAGCCGGCCGACATCGACGCGCCCGTGTGGTGGTGGCACGGCGACGCCGACAACATCGTGCCCTTGTCCCATGCCGAGTCCTTCCTCCCGCACCTGCGGCGCGGCACGCTGCACGTGCGTCCCGGCGAGAGCCACCTGGGTGGCATGGGGATCGCCGCCGAGGTGCTGGACAGCGTCATGCAGTGGTGACGGACGTGGCCCCGAAGCTCTGATGCGGTGATCGCGGCTGGATAGTCGTATCCTTGGCTTGGCCCCTCGGTGCCGCATGGCACCGACCACCTGCATGCCAGATCTCTCCCGTGCTCTCGAAGCCGCGGCGTGGGCAGCAGCCGAGGGCATCGCCACCGCCGACCAGCGGGCGTTGCTCGAAGCCGATCCCGTCGCATGGCGCTTGATCCTCGAGCGGCTGATGGACGAGACCGAGGACAACCTCGACTCGGTCAGCAGCATCGAGGGTCCTGAGCGCGCCCAGGTGGTCAGCGACATCGAGGCCGACCTCGATCGGCTCGAGTCGGCCTACGACCTCCTGATCGGCTCCACCCGCACCGGCTCCCAGGTGCTCATCCCCACGGCCGATCCCACCGGGGAGGTGCGGCTCCAGGCCTCATGGGCCAACGGCTCGATCGTGGTCTGGGCCGGCGGTCCCGACGTCGTCGCCAACAAGAACGCCGACCTGGCCGACCGCCTCGAGGCCCTCGGCGGCCCCAGTCTGGGCTGGGCTGTCCACGCCGACGTGCTGCTCCCCAACGGGCTGAGGGCAGCGGCGCTGGCCATCCCCGTCGAGGAGGCCCTCGGGTGGCTGGTGGTCGCGGTCGGCGGCGGTCAGGGCGACGAGGACGGTGTGGGGGCCAGCGTGCGCTGGCTCGGGCGGGTGGCGGTGGCGGCCGTGGGGCTGGTCGCCCAGGGCCGGATCGTGCCCACCCTCCACGCCCATCGCCACGCCGAAGGCAAGGTCATGGACCTCAACGTGCGGTGGTCCCCCGCACGCGTCGACGAGGCGGAGATCACCCGCCTGGCCGCTGCCATGCCCGGACCGGTGACGGTGCTGTCCCGCAAGGATGCCCGCACGGTCACGCTCGAGGTGGTGGGCGCGGTGGTCGACGCCATCGCCCTGGAGGCAGGGCAGAAGCTCGAGCGGCCGGCCACCCCACCTGTGATCCGCAATGCGGCCGATGTCGGCGAGGCCTTCGTCGCCCGGCTCGACGGGTCGTCGTTCAGCGCGCCGATCCCCGCCGGCGCCGAGGTGTCGAAGCGACTCGACCAGTGGGCCCATCAGGTGAGCGGCGTGGCCAAGACCACACTGGTCGTGCAGCTCGACCCCCCCGACCGGGGCGACGCGTGGTTCCTGTCCGTGCTCGGGCTCGGCGCGGAGGGTGGTCTCCTGCCGATCGAGCAGGCTCTCACCGACAGCAAGCGCACCCAGCACCTGGCTGATGAGATCGTCCGTCTGGAGCGCCTCTACGACAAGCTGGGTCGGGCCGGAGGGCTTCGGCGGGGGCAGGTGTACCTGAGCCAGGACGAGGCGTGGGAGCTCATGACCGTCACGGGCCCCGCCCTCGAGGCGGCCGGGTTCGAGGTGCGGGTCCCTGCGCTGTCTCGGCGCAAGCCGACCCCCGCCCTCCGCCTGTTCGTCGCCCCGACGGGTGATTCGGTGGTCGGGGCTCGCCAGCTGAGCGACGTGCGCTGGTCGGCGGTGTTCGACGACGTGGAGCTCTCCGCAGCCGATGTCGCCCGACTGGCCGCGGAGGCCCGCCCGCTCGTGCGCTCACACGGCAAATGGGTGGAGCTCGACCGCGTCGACCTGAAGGAGGCGGCGGCCGCCCTCGCCGAGCGGGCCGGCTCTCCGCAGCTCACCGGGGCGCAGATCCTGCGCCAGGTGGTCGGGTTGGAGGGAACGCCGTTCGGCGCCGGCCTCAGCGTCGAGGGCAGTGGCTGGGTCACCGATCTCCTCGAGAAGGCCAGTGCCGCACCCGCCTCTCCTGTCACGCGACCCGAGGGGTTCGTCGGTGAGCTCCGGTCGTACCAGGCCGAGGCGCTCGGCTGGCTCGGCTTCCTCGACGCCGTCGAGCTGGGGGGTTGCCTCGCGCTCGACATGGGGC
This sequence comes from Acidimicrobiales bacterium, assembly GCA_036781345.1. GTDB lineage: Bacteria > Actinomycetota > Acidimicrobiia > Acidimicrobiales > VFJN01 > VFJN01. Next base: position 8,139 of record DAIQBC010000079.1, read on the forward strand.
TCGGCAAGACGCCCACCGTGCTCGCCCACCTCGCCCGCACCGCGGGCGGCGGCCCCGCCCTGGTGATCGCCCCGCCGGCGGTGGTGGGGAACTGGGCGGCGGAAGCGGCTCGCTTCACCCCGGGGCTGCGGGTGGTCGTGCACCACGGCGCCTCCCGGTCGTCGGCGGAGGAGCTGGAGGTCGAGGTGGCCGACGCCGACCTCGTGATCACCACCTACGGCACAGCCGTCCGCGATGTGGAGACCCTCGAGCAGCACGCCTGGGACCGGATCGTGCTCGACGAGGCCCAGGCCATCAAGAACCACACCAACGAGACCGCCCAGCAGCTGCGCCGCATCGGGGCCCGCACCCGACTGGCCCTCACCGGGACGCCAATCGAGAACGGGCTCGGCGACCTCTGGTCGATCCTCGACTACACCAATCCGGGGCTGGTGGGGCCACGTTCCACCTTCATCGCACAGCTCTCCGGTGAGGGCGAGGCGGCCCTCCACGCACTCAACGGGATCCTCGTGTTCCGGCGCACCAAGACGGAGCCGAGCGTGGCCGCCGAGCTGCCCGATCGCATCGACGAGCTCGACCACTGCACGATGACCGCCGAGCAGATCGGCCTCTACCAGGCCGTCCTCGACGGGTTGGTGGCGCAGACCGAGGGCTCCGAGCGCGAGGCCAAGCAGGGAGCGATCCTCGCCGCCATCACGGCCCTGAAGCAGATCTGCAACCACCCCTGGAACTACCAGCAGGACGACAAGCCCCTGGCCGGTCGCTCGGGCAAGCTCAACCGCCTCGAAGAAGTGATCGACCAGGTGTTCTCGGCCGACGAGCGGATCCTGATCTTCACCCAGTTCGCCACCTGGGGCGTGCGCGTGGCCGAGCACCTCACCGAGGTCACTGGGCGACCCATCCACTGCTACCACGGTGGTCTGGCCCGGGGTGCCCGGGACGCCATGATCAAGGAGTTCCAGGAGGGCGAGGGCGCGGGCGCCCTCGTGCTCTCGCTCAAGGCCGGAGGGACCGGTCTCAACCTCACCGCAGCCAACCACGTGGTGCTCTACGACCGTTGGTGGAACCCGGCCGTGGAAGACCAGGCCCGCGACCGCGCCTGGCGCATCGGTCAGACGCGCACGGTGCTGTCCCACCGCCTGGTCTGTCCGGGCACCGTCGACGAGCGGGTGGAGGAGGTGGTGGGCGGCAAGCGCCGCATCGCCGACCTCGTGCTGCCCAAGAGCAGCTCCCTCGCCGACCTCGACCCCGACCAGCTCCGCGTCGCCCTCGGGCTGCGCACCGATCAGCTCTTGGCAGAGGAGGACCTGTGACGCAGCCACGGAAGCGGTCGGGGCAGCGCAAGCGGGGGGGTGGGGCCAAGGCCAAGCCGGTGGACCTCTGGCGACCGATGCCGCCGGTGCCCGACACGGTGCCGATCACCCCGGCGTCGGATCCCACCGCGCTGCTGCGCAGCATCGGCGCCCCTCCACTCCGGGGGCGCAGCGACGTGGCCGAGGCCTACCTGCTCGCCGTGGCAGAACGAGCCGCGGGCCTGGCGACCGCGCTGGCCGCTGCCGCTGGCCTGCTCACCGAACCTGCGGTCGATACCGACTAGGGCGCACCTGCCCACCCGCGCCCTGGCCGCTGGTAGAAGTGGGGGATGCACCATGAGGTCACCGTCGCGATCGCCGCTCCTGGGGACACGGTGTGGGCCATCCTGTCCGACGTCGAGCGCTGGCCGTCGTGGACGGCGTCGGTCCGGACCATACGGCTCGAGGGGCCGTTCGCGGTCCGCACCATCGCCAGGATCCGCCAGCCGAAGCTGCCCGCGATGACATGGACGATCACGGAGCTCGACCCCGGCCGCTCGTTCACCTGGCGATCAGAAGCCCCGGGGAGCAGGGCCGTGGCCGCGCACCACATCGCTCCCACCGGGGAGGGGACCAGCGAGGTCACGCTGACCCTCGACCAGACGGGCGCGTTGGGCAGCCTC
>DAIQBC010000080.1:0-10081 GCA_036781345.1 Acidimicrobiales bacterium
CATGACGCGCCACGTGTGGCCGCACCGACCGTGTTGACCAGCTCGGGTGATGCGCTCGACCCGGCGCCCGTTCGCACCTGCCCCTGAGGAGACACGACGATGGCGGACCACTCCAGCTGGGGCGAGGTCAAGGACCTGCGACGCGCCCCCACCGACGAGGTGCGCATCGAGGTCGGGCACGACCTTGACCTCGGCCAGCACATCTACGACCTCCGCACCGAAGCAGGGCTCACCCAGCGAGCTCTGGCAGAACGGATGGGCACGACCCAACCGCACATCTCCCGTCTCGAGGAGGGCGGACGGCACGAGCCAAAACGTATCTGATCTGATACGCTCATCGGACGATGTCCGCAGCCCTCCTCTCCCGTGCTCGCGAAGCAGCCGGCTTGTCCAAGGCCGACCTGGCTGAGCGCGCCGGTACGTCGAGGCCGACGCTGTCCGCCTACGAGCACGGTCGGGTTTCGCCCACGCTCGACACGGCTGAGCGCATCCTGGCCGCGGCCGGGTACCGCCTCGTGACCACCCCCACCCTCCACTGGCATGACGTCGACCTCGGTCGCGGCCGCACCGCACCTGTGCCCGATCACCTTCCCGACCTCCCCGCTCGCCAAGCAGTCCGAGTCCTGGAGGTCCCGTTGCACCTCGACTGGTCGAGTCCGGGCCGCTCCGTCGATCTCGCTGACCGCCAGCAGCGCGCACGGGTCTACGAGGTCGTTCTCCGAGAAGGCCGACCGGCCGACATCGAGTCGATCGTCGACGGGGCGCTGCTCGTGGACCAGTGGGACGAGATCGTCCTGCCTCGCAGGCTCAGAACGGCGTGGCAACCGGTGATCGACGCGACCCGAGGCAGCAATGGCTGAGGTCGCCCTCACGGAGCTCCAGCAGGAGGTCCTCCGACTGTTCTTCGGGCTTCCGGAGTCCGATGGCTTCATGCTCGCTGGCGGAGCCGCCCTCCTCGCGAGCGGCCTCAGCGAACGGCCCACCCAGGACGTGGACCTCTTCGGGGGAGATCTTGTCGCCGGCGTCTCCGTCGCAGCGGACGCCTTCGAAGCGGCCTGCCTCGAACGGGGCTGGACGGTCGATCGGGTGCAGGACTCGTCGACCTTCCGACGCATCGTCGTCCGAACCGGCCGCGACGATCTGCTCGTCGATCTCGCCGTCGACTCCCCTCCGGTGGGTGTTCCGACCGTGACGGCCTTCGGCCCGACGTACCCGCCGGACGAGCTGGCCGCCCGCAAGCTGCTCGCGCTGTTCGATCGAGCCGCGGCTCGCGACTTCGTCGACCTCCATGCGCTGTCGGCCCGCTTCGATCTCGGCCATCTCGTCGACCTCGCGGCGCAGCTCGACGGCGGCTACGACGCCAAGGTGATGGTGGAGATGCTCGCGACCGTTCACCGCTTCAGCGACGAGGAGCTGGTCGCTCTCGGCGCCGAGCCCGCGGCGCTGCGGGCCTTCGTCGACCGGTGGCGCGGCGATCTCGACAGCCGTGCCGACTGAGGCGGGCACCGCGCACGCGGCTGCGACTTGGCACTCCGATCGGCACTCCACCAGGTGTCACGGGCCCGGATTCGGCGACATCGGCCAGATGCCATACCGGCCCTGACCTGGTACAACAGGATCCGACCACACCACGTAGACCCTTCGGCATCGCCTAGGTGTCAGGTGGCGTCGGTGGCGGCCTGCGCGCGCAGCTCGGTCTTGAGCACCTTGTTGCTGGCGTTCATGGGGAGGCTCTCGACGACCCGCACGTAGCGGGGCGCCTTGAAGCCGGCCATCTGGTCGCGCGCCCAGGCGACGATCTCGTCGGGATCGGGGGCCGCCCCCGCGGCGGGCACCACGAAGGCCATGCCCACCTCGCCCAGGCGCTCGTCGGGCACGCCGATCACCGCCACCTGCGCGATCTGGGGGTGGGCGAGCAGGAGGTTCTCGATCTCGGCCGGGTAGGCGTTGAAGCCGCCGGTGATGAACATGTCCTTCTTCCGGTCGGTGATGCGCAGGTAGCCACCCTCGTCCATCGTCCCGATGTCGCCGGTGTGGAGCCACCCCGCCGCGTCGATGGCCTCGGCCGTCTGCTCCGGGTCCTCGAAGTACTCCCGCATGACGTTGTAGCCCCGCACCACCACCTCGCCGGGCGTGCCCCGCGGCACCTCGGCGCCGTCGTCGTCCACCACCAGCACCTCCACCCCCGGGATGGCCCGACCGGAGGTCGTGGAGATGGTGACGGCGTCGTCGTCGTGGCGGCACATGGTGGCGATGCCGGTGGCCTCGGTGAGGCCGTAGCCGGTGACCACCACCTCGAACCCGAGCTCCGTCTTCATGCGCTCCACCAGCTCCACCGGCACCGCGGCGGCGCCGGTGACGGCCAGCCGGAGCGTCTGCATCTTGGCCAGGTCGAGGTCGGGGTGGTTGAGGAACGTCTGGTAGATCGCCGGTGGCCCAGGCAGCATCGTGATGCCGTGCTCGGCCACCATCGCCATGGCGGTGGGGATGTCGAACACGGCCTGGGGCACGAGAGTGGCGCCCACCGTGAGGGCGGCCACGATCCCGGCCTTGTAGCCGAAGGCGTGGAAGAAGGGGTTGATGACGAGGTAGCGGTCGCCGGCTCGCAGCCCGATCACCGCCGCCCAGTCGGCGAAGCCGCGCAGCACCTGCCCGTGGGTGCACACCACGCCCTTCGGGTTTCCGGTGGTGCCGGAGGTGAAGAGGATGTCAGAGACGTCGTCGGCCCCGAGCGAGCCGAGCCGCTCGTCGAGCGCCGCCGGAGAAGCGGCGTCGGCACCGGCCAGGAAGTCGGCCCACGGCTGGGTGCCCGGCGGCGTGTCGCCCCGCAGCACCACCGTGCGCTCGAGATCGGGCAGATCATGGCCCTCGAGCATGGCGACGTAGTCGTTGGCGAGGAACCCGTTGACCGTGACGAGGATGCGGGCCCGGCTCGTGGCCAGGATGTAGGCCGCCTCGGCGCCCTTGTAGCGCGTGTTGATCGGCACGACCACGCCGCCCGCGGCCTGGAGGCCGAGCAGGGCGATGATCCACTCGTGGACGTTGGGCGACCAGATCGCCACCCGATCCCCCCGCTCCACCCCGGCGGCCAGGAAGGCCCGCCCCCCTCGCTGCGCCGCCGCCCACAGCTCCTCGAAGCTGAGCCGCACGTCGCCGTCCACCACCGCCTCCGCACTCCCGAAGCGCTCGGCCGCCGAGCGGGCCAGCGCCGGCACCGTGCCCCACTCGAGGTCACCGCGGATGCCCGTCTCCATCTCCGCCATCGCGCGCCTCAGCGCTCCCAGAGGGCGACGAGCTCGTCGGTGGTGGTGACCGCGGCCAGCAGGGCGAGGGTGTTGTCGATCACGGCGTCGGCGTAGTCGCGGGGGATCCCGCACACGGCGTCGCGCGGCAGCACCACGTCGTAGCCGCGGTTGACGGCGTCCATCACGAGGTTGGTGACGGCCACGTTCACCGACACCCCGGTGACCACGATGGTGGTGACGCCGAGGTTGCGCAGCACCGGGTCGAGGTCGGTGCCGCTCATCGGGTCAAGGCCGTGGGTGCGGGTGAGGACGAGGTCGGCGACATCGGGCCCAAGGTCGGGCACCACCTCCACCTCGGGCGTACCGGGCAGCAGCCCGACCGGCGACTTCCGCACCCCCATGAACAGCCGGGCGTTGTGGTTGGCGCCCTTGCCGTCGGCCCTTCGGTAGGCGGTGCAGTGCACCACCTGCACACCGGCCGCCCGCGCCGCCGGGAGCAGGCGGGCCAGGGCCGGGAGCATCTCAGCGGCCGCCGCCTCGGCCAGAGCCGGAAGGGCGGAGCGCTCCCCCACCACCCCGTTCTGCACCTCGGAGGTCACGACGGCCGTGTGGGCCGGGTCGACGAGGGCGGCCAGGTCGAGCGGCATCCGGCGACCCTATCTGACGTCCCGTCAGGCCGGATAGGCTGATCTGACACACCGTCAGATCCCCGATGGAGCTCCGCCCACGATGACCCAGACCGAAGCACCGTGGGAGCTGCCCACCATCGTCAGCGTCGACGACCACGTGGTGGAGCCGCCCCACGTGTGGGAGCGCTGGCTGCCCGAGCGCTTCCGTGACCGCGGCCCCAAGGTGGAGCGCCGCGGCATCGGCCACATGAAGCACATCGGCGGCGGCCAATACGAGCAGACCTTCGACACCGAAGGCCCCGAGGCCGACTGCTGGGTCTACGAGGACCTCGTCTACATCCACAAGCGCCACGTCGCCGCCGTCGGCTTCGCGCGCGACGACATGACGATGTCGCCCATCACCTACGACGAGATGCGGCCCGGCTGCTACGACCCGAAGGCACGGGTGGACGACATGGTGATGAACCACGTCGAGGCCTCGCTGTGCTTCCCCACCTTCCCCCGCTTCTGCGGCCAGACCTTCACGGAAGCCAAGGACCGCGAGCTCGGCCTCGCGTGCATCCGCGCCTACAACGACTGGATGGTCGAAGAGTGGTGCGGCGACTCCGACGGCCAGCTCCTGCCCTTGCCGATCATCCCGCTCTGGGACGCCACCCTCGCCGCCGAGGAGGTCGTGCGCAACGCCGAGCGCGGCGCCCGGGCCGTGTGCTTCAGCGAGATCCCGCCGCACCTCGGCCTGCCCTCGATCCACTCCGGCGAGTGGGACCCGTTCATCGCCGCCTGCCAGGACACCAAGACGGTGATCTGCATGCACATCGGCTCGTCGTCGCGGATGCCGGCCACCTCCGCCGACGCCCCGGTGGCCGTGGCAGCCACCCTGTCGTTCGGCAACGCCATGGCCTCGATGAGCGACTGGCTCTTCTCCGGCAAGCTCGTGCAGTTCCCCGAGGTGAAGCTGGCCTACAGCGAGGGCCAGATCGGCTGGATCCCCTACATCCTCGAGCGGGCCGACACCGTGTGGGAGGAGCACCGGGCCTGGGGCGGCGTGGCCGACCTCGTGCCCGAGCCGCCCTCCACCTACTACTACCGCCAGATCTACGGCTGCTTCTTCCGCGACCAGCACGGCATCGACAGCCTGGATGTGGTGGGCGTCGACAACATCACCTTCGAGACCGACTACCCCCACACCGACTCCACCTGGCCCGACACCAAGGCGGTGGCCACCAAGCTGATGGAGGGAGTGCCCCACGACGTGGTGGAGAAGATCATGCGGGGCAACGCCCGGCGGATGCTCGGCCTCGACTGAGCCCGCCGTGTTCACCCTGCGGTTCGACTTCCGGCTCGGCCCCGCCTCGCCCTGCACGATGCAGGAGCTCTACGCCACCGCCCTCGACATGAGCGCGTGGGCCGACGAGGTGGGCGCGACAGCGGTCGTGCTCTCCGAGCACCACGCCTCCCCCGACGGCTATCTGCCCTCCCCGCTCGTGCTGGCCGCCGCCGCCGCCGCCCGCACCTCCACGGTGCCGCTGAGCGTGGCCGCCCTGCTCGCCCTGATGTACGACCCGGTGAAGCTGGCGGAGGACATGGCCGTGCTCGACCACCTCAGCGGCGGCCGGGTGAGCTACGTCATCGGCCTCGGCTACCGGCCCGAGGAGTTCGCCATGTTCGGTGTCGACCCGGCACTGCGGGGGGCCCTGATCGAAGAGCACCTCGACGTGCTCAAGCGAGCCCTCGCGGGCGAGCGCTTCGAGTGGCGGGGCCGCTCGGTGCACGTCACCCCGGCGCCGCGCACGGCGGGTGGCCCGCTCCTCATCTACGGCGGTGGGTCGGTGGCGGCCGCCCGGCGAGCGGCCCGCTTCGGGATGCTCTTCCTGCCTCAGAGCAGCGACCCGGGGCTCAGCGCCGCCTATGACGCCGAGGCGGCGCGCGCCGGGAACCCCCCAGGGATGACGATGGCGCCGCGGCCTGGCGCGCCCCAGTCGGTGTTCGTGGTCGACGACGTCGACGAGGCCTGGCCGCTCTACGGCCCCCACCTCCTCCACGACGCCACGATCTACAACCAGTGGATGGCCGCCGCCGGGGTCGACACCGTCGTGCGCTCCGCCGCCACCACGATCGACGAGCTCCGGGCCGAGAACGGCAGCTACCGGCTGGTGACCGTCGACGGCGCCCGCGACCTGTTGACCGAGCACGGCACGCTCGGCCTGCAACCGCTCTGCGGCGGCCTGCCCCCCGACCTCGCCTGGCGCTCCGTGCACCTCCTCGAGCAGCTCGCTCCGTCCTGAGGCACGTGCAGCGATCGAGCCCCGCGATAAGCCCTTGACGACGGTCAACGGGACGTTCGCCTCTTGCGGTCGCAGGGCCGTACGGCGACGGTGATGCCATGATGGCCCCTAGGAGCCCGGCGACAGCCGTGGAAGTGCGGCCAGTCGATGACGAGGCGGCTCCGCCCAGCCGGCTGATCTACCTCGACAACGTCAAGATCGTGCTCACCGCGGGTGTGATCGCAGCCCATGCAGCCATGACCTATGGGGCGGTGGGAACGTGGGTGTACGAGGAGTCCTCGCTGTCGGATGTGACGGGCGCGGTCCTCAGCGGTTTCGTCGGCCTGGGCGTCATGTTCGGCCTCGGGCTCTTCTTCCTCATGGGTGGCATGTTGACGACCGCCCCGTTGCGCCAGCGCGGTCCCCGCCGCTTTCTCGTGTCGCGGATAGGTCGGCTGGGTCTCCCGCTGCTCGCCTACGCAACCATCGTGTGGCCGGTGCTGCGCTGGCTGAGCGATCGGGCCGAGGGCGACACGCAGTCCCTTGCGGGCTTCTACCGGGCCGAGCTCGCGGGGACGCGCTGGCAGTCACTGGGGACAGGGCCTCTGTGGTTCGTGGCGATCCTGCTCGTGGTCAGCGTGGCGTGGTCGCTCTGGCGCTGGGCACGTCCGGCTCCGTCGAGCGCGGGGGCGGGCCCGCTCGAGCTGCGCCACTTGGCCACCACGGCAGCGGTCATCGCGGCCGCCACGTTCCTGGTCAGGATCTGGTTCCCGGTGAACTCCCCGCAGTTCCTCGACGTGCACATCTGGATGTGGCCGCAGTCCGCCGCGCTGTTCGTGCTCGGTGCGATGGCCAGCGAGCGGGGCTGGCTGGCCGCCCTGGCTGACGACCTCCGGCGCGATTGCCACCGAGCCGCCCTCGGCGCCGTCGCCGCCCTCGCCGTGATGATCGTGCTGTCGAGTGGCCCGGACGCGTTCAAGGGCGGGTGGCACTGGGAGGCGGCCGGGTTCGCAGGGTTCGAGGGTGTGTTCTCGGTGAGCGTCTCGCTGATCGTGCTGGATCGGTTCCGCCGCCGCCATGCTCACCAGGGCGCCCTCGGCCGAACGTTGGCCAACGCGGCGTACGGCGCCTTCGTGGCGCAAGGCCCGGTGCTCGTCCTCCTCGCACTGGCGTTGCGGACGGCCTCCCTTGCCGGCGACGTCAAGTTCCTGCTCCTCGCCCCGACCTCGGTGGCCGCTTCGTTCGGGCTCGCGGCACTGGCCCGTGCGGTCCTGCGCAGGAGGCACGGATCACGCCAGCCTCCTGCGGCCATCCCGGCGTAGCGCTTCGGCCGCCGCGGGGACCGAGGTGACGATCTCCAGGTCGAACGGCCCTACCGGTGGCGGGCCAGGCGGTGGATGCTCGCCGCGTGGGAGTTGCGAACGCGGTTGTGTCCACCCTGCTTCGGTCCCCGTTGCACGGCATCCTCTCGAGGTCCACCGCCCTCATCCGGTACACGGGCCGACGGTCGGGACGACGGATCACGACCCCGACGCAGTACGCGCTCCGGGGTGAGGACGTCATCATCGCGGTCGGCCGTCCGGAGACGAAGACCTGGTGGCGGAACTTCAGGACCCACGGAGACATCGAGGTGCTGATCCGGCGGCAGTGGCGGCCGATGACCGCTCGGGCCGTCGAGGCGGCCGACGATCCTGATGCGATCGCCCCGCTGGTCGCGGCCTACTTGGAGCGCTTCCCGAAGGCGGCGCGGGCCCTAGGGGTGGACGCAGACGACTCGCGAGGCTCGACGGCAGTGGTGGTGTTGTGTCGGCCTCGGTGAGCGCCGCGACGACGGCGCACCGGCCCATCGCAGAGCGGCTGCGCGGCGGCGACCCCCGGGCGTTGACGAACGTCGACACGGTGGTCGAACTCGTTCTGGCGCAGCCCAAGTGCCTCCCCGAGCTGATCGCCGCGGTGGTCACCGGCGGCGACGACATCGTGCGCATGCGGGCGGCCGATGCGCTTGAGAAGGTCTGCCGATCTCAGCCCGCGCTCCTCCAGCCGCACGTCGCCGTGCTGCTCGGCGACATGGCGCGGATCGACCAGCCGTCGGTGCAGTGGCACGTGGCGCAGATGCTCAGCGAGGTCCGCCTCACCGCGGCCCAGCGGGCACACGCAGCGCGCCTCGTGCGGGCCAACCTCGACCACTCGGGTGACTGGATCGTCCTCAACTGCAGCCTCGCCACCCTGGCCGCCCTCGCTCGGCAGGACCCAGCGCTGCTCCCTCCGCTCCGGGAGCACCTGGACCGCTGCCAGCGGAGCCGCTACAAGTCGCTGGCCAACCGGGCCCGGAGGCTGCTCGCCGAGCTCGGCTGAGCATCGAATCGTCTGGCCGAGCGAGATCTGATCAGCGCTCCCACCACGCCAGGACGCGCAGGGCCCGCAGCGTCGACCAGCGGCTGGGACCGCGCTCTTCCATCCGGAACCACTGCCGGCCCGGGTAGGACCGGAACATCGGCCAGGTGCCGTCCACCCGCCGCCTCGCCCGCAGCTCGTCGATGGCCTCGGTGAGGCACTCGTCGCGATCGGCGCCGGCCGCCACGAAGTGCTCGAGGCCGCGCACGATGTCGAAGTGCCACTGCGGGGGGAACGGGAAGCGGGTGAAGGCGGGGTCGACCACCGCGCCAGTGCGATGCGACCGGTAGAGGTGGTGATCGAGGAAGAACCGGCGGCCGGCGGCCAGCGCGGGGGCGACGGGGACGGACCCCCCGGCGCGCTCGTACGCCCAGAGCGCCTCCAGCACCGTGATCGACGTGTGGAAGGAGCCGTGGGTCGAGCCACAGCGGATCGACTCGCAGTTCCACCCACCGTCGGCGAGCTGCTGCCCCAGCAGCCAGGCGACCGTCGAGTCGACGCGGGGGTCGTCGTGACCGAACGAGGCGGCCAGGAGCACGAGCATGCCGGTGATGCAGGTCTCGGGTTCATGGACGGTCTTCGCCAGGGTGAGGCCGTCGCCGTACCAGCGGGCGGTCTCCCATAGCCGGCGGCACCCGGCCTGCGCCTGCGGGTTGCCAGACGGGAGGCCGAGCCGTTCCAGCAGCAGGAGCGTGTAGGTGGTCGAGGTCCACTTCGGGCTGTACATCTTGCCCGCCCAGGTGCCGTCAGCATCCTGGGCGGCCAGCAGCTGCGCCCCCCACCCCTCGGCGGCGACCCGGGCCCGCTCGGCTCGCACCTCGTCCGGGGCCGCCCCGAGGAGGTCCCGCATGACCTGCCAGCGAACCGCCGGATCCCCCTCCATCAACCAGGCGAGGGTCGCGCCCTCGTTGCCATCGAGCGCGGCGTTCACAGTGCAGCCTCCAGCAAGGCCTTCACCAGCTCCGATGTTGGCGCGATCGTGGTCACAGCCGCCATGCTCGCCGATCCCGCGTCGCGCGTTGTTCGAGTTGTGTCGGAGGCGGCATCCGCCGGGGGTGACGACCCCAGGGCCGAGCCGGACAGCGACATCGACGGGCGACATCTGGGTAGGAGCTCTGCGAGTAGAATCGTTGCTGATCGGCGCCGGGCGGGACCAGAGGTGAGGCGGACATGATCCCAGCCGAGCGCGAGATCCCAGTGGAGAACGCTATGACGAAGCAGCGTGAGGGCAGTGCCTCGTCCGCCGTCAGCGACCGGCTGGCCCTGTGGGCGTTCGCCGGGTTCGTGGCGGCGGCGCTGCCCCTCATCTTGCTCCACTACGGCGCGTACCACTGGTTCTTCGGTGACGACTTCGTCTTCCTTGCCGGAGCAGGGCGGTTCCCGGATCTCGTGTCTCCCTATGCTGGCGCCCACTGGGTGACGATCCCCCGGCTGATCTACTTCGGCCTCTGGCAGCTCGTCGGCATGACCAGCTACGTGCCCTACCAGGCATGCCTGGTGGCCCTGCACCTCACTGCCGTGGTCCTGCTCCGTGTGAGCATGCGCAGGG
>DAIQBC010000081.1:0-10038 GCA_036781345.1 Acidimicrobiales bacterium
ACGGCGGTGAGCACCAGCCCGACGAGGGTGGCGTTGCTGGCGATCGTCGACTCAAGAGAGGTCGAAGCGCTCGGTGATTCAGCCACCCGTCGGTCAACCCGTCCCGGAACGCCTCCACCACCCGCGGCTCCGCATCGTTCGCCAACGACGACAACGGAGACTCATCCGGTACCAGGCGTCCCATCTTCAGCTCGCCGGTGGCAGCGCTCGTGCGAGCGCCTGGACCAGCAGGTTGCGTCGCGCGGCGTCGAGATCTCCTGGGTCGGCGAGACGCGCTCGAAGGGCCTTGGGCCAACGACTTCGGGCCGGCAGGCGCTCTCCGTGGTATGACCGACCCCGATGGCCGCTGAACCGCTCCCCATGACCACCGCTCGTCCCCTGGGAGAGCGGACCCTGGCGGCGCGGGACTACTGGCACCCGGAGGTGCACGCCGTCGAACGGGCCGGGATCTTCGGGCGGGAGTGGCTCTGCCTCGGGTCGGCTGCGGCTGTCGCCGAGACGGGGTCGTACCTGGCCGAGTGCGTCGCCGGGTGGCCGGTGCTCGTCGTGCGGGACACCGACGGAGCGCTCCGAGCCTTCCACAACGTGTGCCGCCACCGCGCCGGGCCGCTCGTCGACGACGGCGTCGGCGCAGGCAAGGCGTTCGTCTGCCGCTACCACGGCTGGTCCTACGAGCTCGACGGCGCCCTGCGCTCCGCACGCGACTCGGGCCTGGCGCCGGAGGAGCTCGACGACCTCGGGCTGCTCGCGCTGCGGGCGGCAGAGTGGCGCGGCCTGCTGTTCGTCACCCTCGACCCCCGCGCGTCGACGGTGGAGGACTGGCTCAGCCAGGGGTTCATCGCCCAGTGCGAGGCCTTCCCGATCGAGACGTGGACACCGACCGTGCGCCAGACCCACCCGCTGGCGTGCAACTGGAAGACCTACAGCGACAACTACCTCGAGGGCTACCACATCCCCTTCGTGCACCCCGGGCTGGCGCGAGCGATCGACACGTCGTCCTACGAGGTCCACGTGGGCGACGGCTGGATCCGGCACTCGGCCAGCACCCGCGAGGGGGCGTCCACCGCCGGGGTCTGGCTCTACCACTGGCCCAACCTCGCCGTGAACCTCTACGAGCGCGGCATGAGCGTCGAACGCTGGCTGCCCACGAGCCCCACCACCTGCGATCTCGTGCTCGACTACTGGTTCGCCGACACCTCGGACGCCGCCGCCATCGACAACCAGCGCGACCTCGACTCGTCCACCCAGACCTGCCTCGAGGACAAGGCGATCTGCGAGGCCGTGCAGCGCAACCTCGAGGCGGGTGCGTACCACGACGGCCTCCTGGCCCCCCGCCACGAGGCCGGCGTCGCCGACTTCCAGGCGAGGGTCCGTCACGCCCGCTCCCTGGTCGAGCACTGAGAGACAGGCCGGCCGATCGGCCCGCCAGCGCGGGACCAAGGCCCCACGCCGACCGGCCGACGTCGAGCGCGCGCCCCGGCCGACTTCGGTGACCCCTTCGCTGCCGACCCGATCCCCGCCTGGTACACCGAGGAGGTCCGCCAGCAGCACTGGACGCTGCCCGGACCGCACTCCGCCCAGGAGATGATCGGGTTCTCCCCGCCTGCTCACTACGGGCGCTTCCCCCGTCAGCCGCTCGAGGCCACCGACGTGACGCAGGCCCGCCGGGTGTTCGACGGCTACGACACCGGGGTGCGCTACGCCGACGAGCACGTCGGCCGATGGCTGAACGCCCTGGCCGATGCGGGTGTCCTCGACGAAACCGCCGTCATGATCTCGTCCGACCACGGCGAGACGCTCGGCGAGCTCGGGACCTACTGCGACCACCACTTCGCCGACGAGCACACCAGCCACCTGCCGATGATCCTGCACTGGCCGGGGCTGGCCGGCGCGGAGAGCGGCAGAGTGGCCTCGAGGCTCCACTACCAGCTCGACGTGGCCGCCACGGTACGGGCATCGACCCCCTCGACGTCGTGCTCGAGGAGGGAGGTCCCTGGCACGGACGGGGTCGCCTGCTGGAGTACGCCGACCGGCTGCGGGCGACCGGTCGCGGCCAGTGGGCCGACCAGGGGTTCTGAGCTGGTCCCTACGCTGCGGGATGCGACGGCGGGTTGAGGCGGGGTCCACTGGCGGCGAACGCGCCGCCCTCGCTAGCCCTTCACGTAGGACAGCTTCTCGGTGACCTGGTCGCCTCGCACTCGGAACACGTCGATCCCGCGGACGTGCCCATCCCCCCACTCATACCGCCAGAGCTGGATCACACGGTCGTCGGCAACGATCGTCTCCTCGACGTCGAACCGGGTCGTCCGATCGTCGAAGATGGGCTGCCACGCATCCCGAACTGCCGCCCGTCCCTCCGCCCGGACGCCGTCAGGCGCGGGGCCGGTGGACTCGAACACGCCGTCGTCGGCCACCATCGACAGCACGCCCTCGAGGTCGTGGTCCGCCCAGAGCGCACCGAAGCGCTCGACGACATCGAGGGCGCTCACCGGCAAGAGCGCCCGAGCCGAACGTCAACAGGATCACTCATCGGTCACCTCCCACACCAGTCACGGGCACGGTAGCAAGCGACATGCGGGGCGTGCCTCGGCCTTCGAGGAGCGACTCGAGCTCGCTCCGGCCGGCGAAGTCGCCGATGTCGGCGGTGGGGTCAGCTACGGCCTCCGAGCCGGCTGGCCAGGAAGGCCCTCGTGCGGTCGCGGTCCTCCCGATTGGTCGCGAACTCCGATGCCGCGAACTGCGTCACGCCGGCGGCGGCGAGCTCCTCCAGGCGACCCGCACACGCTCCTTCGTCACCGATGATCGCCAGATCCTCAGGACCGCCGAGACCTTCATGGTCCAACATGGCCCGATAGGAGGGCAGGTGCCCGTAGACGAGGAAGGTCTGAGCGGCGCTTGCGCGGCCCGCCTCGACGTCGTCGGTCACCCAGATCGGGAAGCCCGCAACGATCGCAGGCGCCGGTCGGCTCGCGGCTGCGGCCGCCTCGCTGATCGTGGGCACGGTGAGCGTCGCGAGCGTTCGGGCGCCCGTCATCCAGGTGATGGTGCCCGCGCACCGTGCTCCGGCCAGGCGCAGCATCTGCGGCCCTAGCGCGGCCAGCAGCACGGGCGGCGCGGGCGCGTCGATGTCCAGCTTGCCTCGGGCCGTGATGGTCTCCCCGGCCAGGCTCACCGCATCACCTGCCAGCAGGGGCATCAGGGCGTCGAGGTACTCGCGGGCATGACGGAGCGGCTTGTGGAACGAGTAGCCCCACATCCCCTCTACGACCGGCTGGTGTGACAGCCCGATGCCCAACGTGAACCGGCCGCCCGTCAACAGGCTGGTGGTCATCGCCTGCTCCGCCATCACCATGGGATGCCTGGGGTAGGTCGGAACCACGGACGTGCCGAAGCGGATGTTCGGTACGTGCTGCGCGGCGGCGCCGATGATGTTCATGGCCTCCGCCTGCTGGACGACCTGCGACATCCAGTAGCAGGCAAAGCCCGCCTCCGCGGACGCCTTCGCATCGGCCACGACGGCGTCGAAGCCGCCGCTGCGTGCCACTCCCGAGAAGATGCTGAGTTCCATCACGCCAACGTAACGCCGGACCTGGAGGCCGACCTACGCAGTTCGGTGGGCATAGCTGAGCCCGTAGACCAGGCGGCGCAGCGCCAGGATCTCGTCATCGTCGGGCAACCCGAGCCCCTCGGTCACGTTGTTGGGATCGAAGATGACGGGCTCGGTCTCCGCTTGGACCGCGCCGATCTCCAACCTCCCGGCCACGACCGAGGGTCGCTCGGGCCAGATGGCGGTCGGGTCGTCGGTGGGATCACCGGGCTCGCCCAACCGCACCACGAGGTCCAGCACGGCCGGGTCCGTCTCGAGCCGCCGTTCAAGCTCCGCTGCCAGGTCCAGCCCGCTCGTGTCGTCGGCTTCGAGGAAGGACTCGCCCTCGGGCGGCTCCCAGCTGTATCGGAACGGCTGGCGCGACCAGGCGGCGTCGATCAGGAAGAACGTGTGCAAGCCATTGTACGCGAGCGTCACGTAGCTCTGTGGTGCGCGCGCCGTGATCGCCGCGGTGATGGCGGCCAGCGATTCGGGGTGGGCTTCCATGAACGCGCCCATCCGCGCCGGATCGGGCCCACCGGTGGCTGGGTCGGGAGCCCGTGCGGCCAGGAGGTCGAGGAACGAGCGGCCATCGCGCACAGGGAAGGCCGGCGCGCTCACGGCAACGAGGTCGTGGATGCCGGCACTGGTGTGCAGCTTCACCGCGCACCCCCGGCTGCTCGGGATCGAGTCGGGGGCGTCCGGATCGCCACCTGGGTGCGAGAAGCGCACGGTGGCGGCCGTCTCGCCGCCCAGGAGGTGTGCGGCCGTGGTGAGCCCGGCCAGCGCGCCGCTGGCCCGGAACGTCCCGGACGCCATCGTCCCCTTGGCGTGGAGGGCTCGGTGCGTCGGCGAGCTCGTCGGCGCCGAGCGCAGCAGCTCGTGGATCTGGCTTGCCGTGGCAGCGAGGTCCCGGGCGGCTGGATCCATCGCGGGAGGCTAACTGACCGCTCCGATCTCCGAGCTGTGCTTGCGTCGGACCCGAGCGGCCCGAACCGCGATCTCGACGTTCAGGGCGCGAGCTGGTAGGTGCCCATCAGCGCCGAGGCTTCCGTCCACACCTGGTTGAAGCGCTCCGCGTCGGCGTGGGGCTTGCGCACCATCTGCAGGGCGAACTCGGCCTGCTTGTCGGTGGTGAGCGCCTTGCCGTGCAGGTTGACCGCACCGGCGGCGAAGTCGCGCACGAGCACGTCGAAGATCTGCTCCGTGACCGCCTCGCTGATCCCGCACAGCTCCACGTTCTCGAGGATGAGCTGGCCGTACACCACCAGCGAGAAGAGCTGGCCGAGGGCGAGCAGGAAGTCGACATCGGTGGCCTGCGTGCCGTCGGGGCCGGCCGCTTCGAGCATCGTGCGGAACGTCTCGACCTGGCTGCGGAAGATCTGGAGGTTGGGGGAGTGGAACCGATCGAACGTCTCCGCCCAGTCGTGGAAGCGGATCTTGCCGAGCCCCCGGGTGGGGGCCTGGTGGAAGAGGTAGGCGTCGTGGGTGGCGTCGTGCCGCACCGGCACCGGCGGGTACTCCTGCGGCGCGAAGAAGTAGTTCGGCATGAACTTCACGATCAGCGCGATGTTGACGTGGACGGTGCCCTCCAGCTTTGGCAGCGCCCGGATGTGACGGGCGGCCATCTGGAAGTAGGTGTTGGCCTCGAAGCCCTTGGCGGCGATCACGTCCCAGAGGGCGTCGATCACCCGCTCGCCTTCGGTCGTGACCTTCATCTTCACGAGCGGGTTGTAGAGCAGGTAGCGGCGATCGTCGTCCGACGCCGAGCGCATGTAGTCGTTGGCTCGCATGGCGAACAGCTTCATGGCGGTCAGGCGGCAGTACGCGTCGACGAAGAGCTGGCGCACGTGGCTGAAGTCGGTGACCAGGCCGCCGTAGAGCTGCCGCCGGCCGGCGTGGTCGATGGCCTCATGGAAGGCGTGGGTGCAGATCCCGATCGACGCCCACCCGAGGTTGTACTTGCACACGTTGATCGTGTTGAGGGCCACGTTCCACGCTTCGGGACCCCGCACGAGGATCTCGGCATCGGTGATCGGGTAGTCGTGCAGCGTGAACGCGGAGACGAACATCGGTGAGTGCACCGTGTTCTTCTCGAGCTCGTAGGCAGGGTGCTGGCTCTCGACCACGAAGAAGACGTACTCGACGTCCGCGTCGGGGTCGCCGTTGGCGACCTTGCCGAACACCGACACCAGCGCGGCCTCGTTCCCGTTGCCGATGTAGTACTTGCTGCCGTTGGCGACGTACGTGCCGTCGCCCGTCGGAGTGAGGGTCATCTCGCTCGAGTAGATGTCGGCGCCGTGCTCCTTCTCCGACAGGCCGAAGGCGAAGATGGCGCCCTCGCGGAGTAGCTCGGCTGCTCGGGCCTTGACGCCCTCGTTCTGGCCCATCCAGATGGGGCCGAGGCCGAGCATCGACACCTGCCACGCGTACCAGTAGCCGAGGCTGTAGAACGCGGTGATCTCACTGAAGTGGTTGTTCCGCCAGGTGTCCCATCGCGCGCCGTCGGCCCCATAGCCGACCGGCGTCATCAGCGTGGCGAACGCCTCGGACTCGCCGAGGAACCGGCAGAAGTCGGCGTACCAGACGCCGGCGTTGTCCTCCGAGGTGATCCGGTCCTTGCCGAGCGACTCGAAGTACTCGATGGTGGCCTTCATCAGCGAACGGGACACGTCGTCCAGCTCGGAGGGCTCGTAGCGGTGCGGGTTCAGCAGGATCCCAGGATGCTCCGTCATGACCGTCAGACTCCTTGTCGTCGTCACCGCCGGAGCCGAGACCCCACGCCCGAGCGCCAGCCCTTCAGGGCTTCGCCCATCCAGCGACGGTAGCGCCGGAGCCCAAGCCGCGCTCGTGCCCGACGGGGTGCGCACCCTCACCCGCTACCTCGCCTCCGTGCCGGCGGCGACCGTGCCAATATGAGCCCGAGGCCACGTCCTGGGGGGAACATGACCACCGCTGTCCACGAGTCCAGCGTGCCGACGAAGGGGCTGAAGGGCGGCTCGCTCGGGCTCGTCGCCGTCATCGTCATCGGTGTGGCATCGACCGCGCCCGGCTACAGCCTGGCGGCGAGCATCGGGCTCATCTCCGGCGAGGTCGGCGTGAAGGCACCGTTCATCGTGCTGTTCGCCTTCGTGCCGATGGCCTGCATCGCCGCCAGCTTCTTCTACCTCAACAGGGCTGACCCTGATTGCGGCACCAACTTCACCTGGGGCGCCCGCGCCTTCGGACCGCGCGTCGGGTGGATCGCCGGCTGGGGTTGCATCGTCGCCGACCTCGTGATCATGCCCAACCTGGCTGGTGTGTCGGGGCAGTACCTCGTCCTGCTGTTCAACGAGAAGCTGGCCGAGAACATCTGGCTCACGACGAGCATCGGGATCGCCTTCATCGTTGCGATGTGCTGGATCTGCTGGAGAGGCATCGAGCTGTCGGCCCGGTCGCAGGTGCTGCTGCTGGGCACCGAGCTCGTCGTCCTGGCGCTGTTCGCCGTGATCGCCATCAGCAAGGCGTTCAGCGGGATCACTCGCACGACCATGGTCGACGGCGTCCAGACCACCTACACCTCGGTGAAGCCGAGCCTGTCGTGGGTGTCGCCGGCGGGGGTGCCGAGCAGCGCCATCATCGCCGGGCTGGTTCTCGCGGTGTTCATCTACTGGGGCTGGGACACGTGCGTGTCGGTCAACGAGGAAGCCGAGGACTCGGCCACCACGCCGGGCCGAGCAGCCGTGCTCTCGACGGTGATCCTGCTGGCGATCTACCTGGTCTGCGCGTTCGGCTCGGTCTCCCTGCTCGGCCCTGACTTCGTGACCGACAACGCCGACGACGCCATCTTCGCCCTTGGGCAGGTGGCCCTGCCCACCTTCATGGTGAAGCTGCTCGTGATCGCCGTGCTCACCTCGGCGGCGGCGTCGTGCCAGACCACGATCCTGCCGGCCACCCGCACGATGCTGTCGATGGGGGCCCACGGCGCCGCACCCCCGAAGCTGGCTCGCATCGACCCACGCCGGCTGACCCCCGACTACAGCACCTGGCTGTTCGGGATCGTGTCGATCCTCTGGTATCTCCTGCTGGTGGTGATCAGCCAGAACACCGACACCGATGCCTACAGCGCCTCCATCGCGGCCGTGGGCATGGCCATCGCCGTGTACTACGGGGTGACGGGCATCTCCTGCATCTGGTACTTCCGCCGGTGGCTCACCACGTCGGCCAAGAACTTCCTCATGATGGGCGTGCTCCCGGGTGTCGGCGGCGTCACGCTGATCTACGTCTTCGTCAAGACGATCTGGGACGCGCGCAATGCCGACTACGGGTACGGCACCCTCTTCGGCGTGGGCACGGTGCTCGTCATCGGCACGGTGCTGCTGGTGGCCGGAGTCCCGATCATGGAGTGGTGCCGCACCAGGTATCCGACGTACTTCACCTACAGCCCCGATCCGGCCAACCTGGTGAAGGATCCGAACAGCGATGACACCCTCGCGGCGCCCCTGGGCACCTATGTGAAAGGCGGCCGTTGATGGCAGCACAGCTGGTGGTCGGCATCGGCGGCGACGGGAGCGGCACCGCGGCCGCCCGCACCGCGGCACGGGTGGCCAACCTCATGGGGGCCAACCTGGTGCTGGTGTTCGGCTTCGATCCCTCCAAGCTCGCCCCGCGCGGCGGTGCGTTCGAAGAGGAGATCCTCGCGGTCGGCGCCTCGGCGATCGAGGCGGTCACGGCCGAGCTGGCGGCCCTCTACCCCGATCTTCAGATCGAGTCCGAGTTCGTGCAGGAGCGCGCCGTCGACGCGCTGATCCTGGTGGCCGAGGCGCGCCAGGCGGAGGTCATCGCCGTCGGCCACGGGGGAGAGGGTCCGCTCCGCGGCGCACTGCTCGGCTCGGTCACCTACGAGCTCGTCCATAGAGCCCCATTTCCGGTGCTGGTGGTCCCCGACGCCGCGAGCGACGACTGAGCCGAATCCGGCAACCTCTCTGACCTGACCGGGACCGGCGACGACATCGTCTGAGTGCGGCCATCGGCAGTCGCCAGGTGGGCCAGGAACTGCGGCTTGCAGGCTGATCAGCTCGTCGAGCGTCGACGCAGCCTGGCTCTGCAGCTGGAAGGCGCCGCGGTTGGTGATGGCCATCTCCGACTTGAGGGACGACGCATGGTCCGGGTAGGCGGAGATGCTGAGGAGGACGCCGTCAGTCCACAGCACGTACTGATGCTCGATCTTGCCGCCGTACTTGGTGACGAGCTCCACCGCGGCGACCTGCTCCGCCAGGCGCTCGTCGGGCGTTCATCGATGCCCACGGCGAGCCGATCGGTCCCGCCACGCCGCAACCTACGGCGTTGGTCGGCGACCCGCTTCGGAACCGAGGTGGTGCTCCCCGCGGGCTAGTCGATCGCGGGCCGGCGCTTGACCGCCTGAAGCGTGTAGCTGTGGGGCAGGCGCTCCGGGCGGTCGGCGAACCGGTACTCCCCGTTGTCGAGCTTCTCCATCTGCCCCTCCAGCGCTTCCCACGGCACGCTGTCGTGCTCCGCCAGCATGGTCAGCTCGAGGTCGCGCTCCATCAGGGCGGTGACGATCTCGCCGAGGCCGTGGTTCCACGAGTGGGTGGTGTTGTGCACGAAGGCGACGTCGGTCTCCACGTAGGTGCCGGGCTCGTCCCACACCAGCGCGTGCTGGTGCTCGAAGTAGGGGTACTCGAGCACCAGCAGGCCGTCGGGACGGGCGTCGGCGGTGGCCCACAGCACCGGGTGGCCCTCGCGCATGAAGAGCCGCCCGCCCGGGCGCAGCAGGTCGGCCACCACCGACGCCCAGCGGCGGATGTCGGGCAGCCAGCAGATCGCCCCCACACCCGTGAACACGAGGTCGAACTGCTCGCCGCCCAGCGCCTCGACCGCCGAGTAGACGTCGGCCTCCACGAAGTCCACCTCCGCCCCGGTGCGCGCGGCCAGCCGGCGGGCCTCGGCCAGCGACGCCGGCGACAGGTCGAGGCCGGTCATCCGCGCGCCGAGCCGCGACAGCGACACCGTGTCGGTGCCGATGTGGCATTGCAGGTGGACGCCTCGCAGCCCGCGGATGTCGCCCAGTCGCGGCAGGTCGAAGCGGACGACATCGCTGAGGAACTCAGCGTCTTCGACGAAGCGGTCCACGGCGTAGCCGGGCGACGCGGCGTGGGCGGGCGCCCGCTCGTCCCAGCTCGTGCGGTTGACGGAGAGGTACTCGTCCATCCGCTAGCGGAACTCGAGGCCGTCGAAGTCGCCCTTGGTGCGCCAGGCGTCGAGGTACTGGAAGTAGGCCATGGCACCCATCGGGTAGCCGACGAACAGCTCCCGGCCGGGGCCGGCCGGCCGGCCCTCGTTGTTGTAGTAGCCGGGCGTGCAGTCGGGGGAGCCGATGATGCCGAAGCCGGTGCCCGACAACAGCAGCTCGATCCAGGTGTCCTCGGCCTCCTGGGTCACCTCCACCTCGG
>DAIQBC010000082.1:0-9978 GCA_036781345.1 Acidimicrobiales bacterium
CGACGACGTAGTCGACGGCGTCGCGCACCGTCTTCAGGTCTTCGAGGTCCTCGTCCTCGATGCGGAAGCCCACGGACCGCTCGCTGAGCTCCTCCTCCAGGGCCTCCACCAGCTCGATGAGCGCCAGCGAGTCGGCCTCGAGATCGTCGGCGAAGCTCTGGCCTTCGGAGATGGTTCCCGGGTCGATCTCGAGGATGTCCGCAAGGCGATCGCGGATGAGCTCGAACACCTGCTGGCGGTCCATGGGGGTTCCTCGTTCGACGTGGGTCTCGGCGGGCATGGTCACTCCTGCTCGCGACGGTTCGCTTCGGCACCACCCTACCGTCGCCCAGACTTTGTGCGCTTGTGCGGACCCGAAGTGCCTGGTCGGCGACCTACGACGGCGCCACCGCGGTGCGGAGGCTGGCCACGATGCCCGCGTCGTGGAGCTCCTTGGCCACCCGGACGGCGTTCACCACTGCGGTGGCCGACGACGATCCGTGGGAGATCAAGCACAGGCCGTCGACTCCCAGGAGCATGGCGCCCCCGGTGTTGTCCGGGTCGAGGGTGCCGTACAGGGGCAGCAGCGCGGGCATGAGGACCTCGCTGGCCGCCTGGGTCTCCGGGCTGGTGGCGAAGGCGCCGAAGATGGCGTTGACGAGGGTGCGCATGCCGCCCTCGAGGGTCTTGAGCACCACGTTGCCCGTGAAGCCGTCGGTGACCACCACGTCGACCTCGGTCGTCATCACGTCACGGCCCTCGACGTTGCCGACAAAGGTGCCACCGGCGGCGCGCAGCGCATCGGATCCGGCCAGCAGAACGTGGGTCGCCTTCACCAGAGAGGTGCCCTTGGACGCCTCTTCGCCGATCGACAACAGGCCCACGCGAGGCTCCTCGATGCCGTAGCGGATGCGGGCGAACACCGTGCCCATCTGGGCGAACTGGAGGAGCCACTCCGCCTGGCACTCGGCGTTGGCACCGGCGTCGAGGAGGATCGTCGGAGTGCTCGCCGGTACCGGAATCGGTGTGGCGATCGCGGGGCGGACCACGCCCTTGATCCGCCCCATTCGCAGGAGAGCCGAGGCCATGGTGGCGCCGGTGTTCCCGGCCGAGATCATGGCGGAGGCCCTGCCGTCGCGCACCGCCTCGGCCGCTCGCACGAGCGAGGAGTCCTTCATCGTGCGCACGCTTGAACCCGGATCGGCACTCATCGGGATCACCTCGGACGCCGGGATGATCTCGAGATCACCGGCGAGGGGCCCCAGCACGTCGGGTTGGCCCACGAGGGCCACCGGTACGCCCAGCTCAGCGACGGCGCGATGGGCGCCCGCGACGATCTCGTCGGGCGCCTTGTCGCCTCCCATCGCGTCCAGGGCGACGGGCAGCATCAGCGGCTCAGTCGACCTCGATGGCCTGGCGGCCGGCATACCAGCCGCAGTTGCCGCAGACCACGTGGGGCAGCTTGGTGGCGCCACAGCGCGGGCACATGCTGCGCGGTGGCGCCTCGAGCGTCCAGGCGCTGGCCCGACGGCTCCGGCTCTTCGCCTTCGAGGTCTTCTTCTTGGGGACGGCCATGAGCTGATCCTCAGCGTCGAGAACGGAGTGCGCGCCGGGACGGGTGCCCTGCGGCGCAGCCGGGGAAGCGTAGCGGGGCCCTGTCGAACCCGTCGAACCAGGCGGCCGCCCTCAGGTTCTCAGTCGGGATCGAGCCGGAGCTGGTCGAGGGCCGCCCAACGTGGGTCGCGACCTGCCTCGACCTCCTCGTCTCCTGCCACCAACGTGGGGAAGGTGTCAGGCGCGGGCCCCGGGCAGTCAGCGCGGCAGAGTGGGGCGAGCGGCAGGTTGAGGAGGGCAGCGTCGCGGACCACCGGCTCGAGGTCCACCTCGTCTCCGTCGATCGGGTAGGTCTCCCCGTCCACGGGGTGCACCTCGAACACCTCCCGCAGCTCGACCGTGAGCACGCCCCCGACCTCGTCGAGGCAGCGGCGACACTCGGCCGCCCACGGCACCTCCACGGTGCCGGTGACCGTGATGCCCCCGTCGATGGACTCCAGCGTGGCGTCCACCACCAGCTCGGCGTCGTCGGGCACCCGCGAGGACGTGATGGCCAGTCCAGGAAGGGTCGTGGTGACACGCACGTCCCGCTGGGTGCCCGGGCGACGGCGGAGCTCCATGACCCCGATCCGTAGGACCGGATGCGGCATCGGCCCCGCTACCCGTGGTCCTGGTCGAACACGGCCGGGTCCTCGGGCTCGTCGTCGTAGCGCGGTCCCACCCCAGGCACGTCGCCGTTGCTGAGCGAGCCCTGGAGCTTCTGGCGACCCGCGCCCACCATCTTCATCGTGCGCTCGAGCACGATCTCGAAGCTCGCCAGCTTCTGATCGCAGAAGTCCTCCACCTCGTTCTTGAGGCGGGCCGCTTCGTCGGTGGCGGCATCAACGATCTTGCGGGCCCGGGCCTCGCTGGCCTTCACCACCTCGGTGCGCTGCACCATGCGCTCGGCTCGGGTGCGGGCCTGGTCGAGGATTTCCTCGCCCTCCCGCTTCACCTTGGCGAGGTACTCCTCGCGCTCCTTGAGCAGCCAGCGCGCGGCGCGTAGCTCGTCGGGCAGGCGCTGCAACGTCTCGTCGATGGCGTCGAGCACCTCGTCTCTGTTGACCATGACAGAGGTGGACAGGGGCATCGGGCGGGCCGAGGCCACCAGCTCGTGGAGGCGGCGCAGCATCTGTTCCACGTCGGAGCCGGGCGTGCGGGGACGGGGCTCGGGCTCGGGTCCGAGATCGAGCTCGTCGGGATCGTGGCGACTCGGCATTCAGGATCCGTACTTCTCGGCGAGACGCTTGGCCACGGGGGCGGGGACCATGCTGGACACGTCGCCGCCGAAGCGGGCGATGTCTCGGATGTACTTGGAGGCGACGGCGGAGTTCGCCGATGCCGATGGGAGGAACAGCGTGTGGACGCCCGACACGTTGAGGTTGATCTGGGCTTGCGAGATCTCGCTCTCGAAGTCGATGGTGGAGCGCAGGCCCTTGATGATGAAGTCAGCCCCGATCTCCACGGCCAGGTGGACGACAAGCTTGGCGAAGCTGATCACCTCGATGTTGTCGAGGTGACTGAGCGACTCCTCGATCATCTGCTCGCGCTCGATGAGCGTGAACAGCGGCTCGCCCTTCTGTGGGTTGCGCATCGTGGCGACGACCACCTCGTCGAAGAGGTGGGCCGCCGTCTCGATGAGCTCGACGTGTCCGTTGTGGATCGGGTCGAACGACCCGGGGTAGAGCACCTTGGTCACAGCGTCACGCTACCGCTGGGGCCCCCGTTGGCTACCACCGGTGCCCTCAGACGACGCTGCGGCGGGCGATCACGACGTGTGTGCGCCCATAGCGCCGGTCGCGCAGCACCTCCCAGCCGAAGGGGGGATCGACGGCGCGGTTCGACTCCAGCACCGCCAGCGACGCCGGCAGGTCGAGCAGGAGCTCGGGCCACCCGTCGTAGTCGTAGGGCGGGTCCAGCAGGGCCAGGTCCCAATGGCGCTCATGTGCACCCGCGACGAACCGCTCCACCGGCATGCCGATCACCTCGGCCCCCTTCGCCAGCCCGCAGGCGGCCAGGTTGGCCTCGATGGCCCGTCGGGCCGTGACGTCGTTGTCGACGAAGGTCACGTGGGCGGCCCCTCGCGAGAGTGCCTCGATCCCCATCGCTCCGCTGCCCGCGAACAGATCGAGCACCTCGGCCCCGTCGACGGCTCCCAGGCTGCCCAGCGCATTGAACGTGGCCTCCCGCACCCGCTCCGGCGTAGGCCGCGTCACCGCCCCCGCCGGTGCGATCAGCTTCCGCCCGCGAGACGATCCCGAGATGACACGCACCCAGGCGACCGTACAGCCGGGGCGGTACGGTCCGGCCATGAGCGACGCTGATCTGCCCGATGGGGTGGTCGTTGTCCGGATCGACCAGGGGCACGTGCGCAACGCCGTCAACAGCGAGACGGCGCAGCGGCTCCACGACACCTTCGTGGCGTTCGAGGGCGACGACTCGCTGCGAGTGGCCGTGCTCACCGGCGACGAGCAAGCCTTCTCGGCAGGCGCCAACCTGCGCGACCTGCCCAAGCTGCGTGACAGCGGGCCGCTGGGCCCCACACGGCTGCAGCTGTCCAAGCCCGTGATCGCCGCCATCGAAGGGTGGTGCGTGGCCGGAGGTGTGGAGCTGGCTGCGTGGTGCGATCTGCGGGTGGCTGGCGCGTCGGCCCGCATCGGGTGCCTGGAGCGCCGGTGGGGAGTACCCCTGGTCGACGGCGGCACCTACCGGCTGCCGCAGATCGTGGGGCTGGGCCGGGCGCTCGATCTCATCCTCACCGGTCGCGAGATCGGCACCGACGAGGCAGAGCACATCGGGTTCCTCACCCGCGTGGTGCCCGACGGGCGGGCGTTGGACGCCGCCATCGAGCTGGCCGGGCAGATCGCCGCGTTCCCATGGCGCGCTGTGGTCAACGACCGTCGTGCGGTCTACGCCGGGCTCGGGCGGGACCTCGTCGACGCCCTCGCCGTGGAGGACGAGCTCGGGCGGGAGACGATCTTCGCCGAGGGGTTCCGTGCCGGGGTCGCACGCTTCGACGATCACCAGGCCGCCCGCGACCGCTGATGCTCGCCGCCTACGACGCCCAGGTGCGGACTGCGCTCCCAGCCCGGCTGCCTGATCGCATCACGGTGGACTACGACGGTCCCCTCCAGCGGCACTCCGGGGGGACGCGGGGCTTCGTCACGTATCGCGACCTCGCCGGCATCGCGGGCGAGGCGCTCCAGGACCTGATCGAGCGCACGGTCACGCACTACCGCTCGCGGCAAGAGGCGTTCGAGTGGAAGACCCACGGGCACGACCAGCCGACCGACCTCACCGACCGGCTTCGGGCGGCCGGGTTCGTGCCGGAGGAGCGCGAGACGGTGCTCGTAGTGGCGGCCCGCCGTGTCACCACCGCGCCCCGGTTGCCGGCCGGCGTGACCCTCCGGACTGTGACGGAGCTCGACGACCTGCGCCGGCTCACCGCCCTCGAAGCCGACATCTGGGGCGACGGGCGTGCCCCCGACGACATGGCCGACGACCTGGCGGTCCGTCTGTCGACCTACCCTGAGGACATCGTCGTGCTGCTGGCCGAAGCTGGCGGCACGGTCGTGTGTGGTGGGTGGCTCGAACGGAACCCCGGGACGGCGTTCGCCGGCCTCTGGGGCGGCGCGACGCGTGCGGAATGGCGCGGCCAGGGCATCTACCGGGCGCTGATCGCCCGCCGTGCCCAGCTCGCCGTGACGATGGGCAGCGAGTACCTGCAGGTCGATGCGTCAGAGGACAGCCGCCCCATCCTGGAGCGCCTCGGCTTCACCCCAATCACCACCACCACGCCCTACGTCTGGACGCCCTAGCCGCCGGGCGATCGGCTCTCATCACGGCTCCACCTGACCGCATTCCAGCTCGGCGAAGGTGACCATCTCAGGTGCGGCAGGACTCGCCGGAGCAGACGGCCAGCTCCTCGAGCCGCGCGTGGAGCGATGCCGTGGTGCTCTCGTAGGCCGCTGCACCGTCGGCCGTCGCCACCAGGTTCGTGAGCTCGAAGGGATCGGCGACCAGGTCGTAGAGCTCGTACTCATGGTCGTCTCCCGCGTACCATTCGACGTACAGGTGGCGCTCGCTGCGAACAGCGCGGAAGGTCGGCACGATCAACAGGGGCTTCACGTCGGGGGCCACCTGGGCCTGGCCCGCGATGAGCCCGCGCACCTGCTCGAGCGTGTCGGCAAGGACCGCGCCGTAGGTTCCGTGGTACTGGATGAGGAAGTCATCCCGCCAGGTGACGTCCTCGCCCTCGAGCAGCGGGACCAGTGACCGGCCGTCGAGGTCCTCGATCGGCAACCCCGCCAGATCGAGGACGGTGGGCGTGAGATCATTGTTGAGGACCAGCCTCGTCTCCGTGCCCGTTCGCACGCCGGGCCCGGAGATCACGAGCGGCACGCGGATCGACTCCTCGTAGGGGACCATCTTGTGCGGCAGGCGGTGAGCGCCGAAGTTGTAGCCGTTGTCGCTCGTGAACATGATCACCGTGTGGTCCAGCTCGCCATCGGCCTCCAGGGTCGTGAGCATCGCGTCGACCATCTCGTCGACGGCGTAGAGCGAGCCCATCATCATCCGGTACCGACGTGTCAGGTCTTCGACGTCCACCTGGGTCATGCTCCGGACCCCGTCGCGCAACCAGCTCGGCTTGTCCGACACGTCTGCCTCGTCGTAGTTGGCGCGCCGCGGCGGCTCAGCGTCCGCGAAGCGGTGATCGGCGTGCCGAGGCGCTGCGTCCACGAAGTCATGGGGGGCGCTGGGCCACAACGCCAGAAAGAACGGCTGGTCGTCGTTCGCCTCTGACCGCTCGATCGTGCCCTGGACCTGGTCGGCCAACACGTCGGTGACGTAGTCGGCGGGATCCGACCCGAACGTGACGATCTTCCCGTTGTGGTTCACCTCGAAGTCGTACATCTGGACGGATCGGTTTCCGAGCGCGAACCAGTCGTCCCAGCCGGGCGGCACGGTGTCGTAGTCCAGCTCGTAGCCGTTGAGGTACTTGCCCACGAACGAGGTGCGGTATCCCGCCGCATGGAGACGAGTGGCCACCGTTGCCTGCTCGGCGCCGCTCAGGGTGAAGGTCGGGTATCCACCGTCCGGGCCGGTGGCGTCGTACACACCGGTGTTGTGGGGGTAGTTGCCCGTCAGGTTGGTGGCCCGCGAGGGGCAGCACTCGGGGGCGCTCACAAACGAGTTCTCGAAGACGAGCCCACGATCGGCGAGGCGAGCTCGCGTCTTCGGCATCGCCTCCCAGTAGGGCATCGTGAGCTGATCGAGGTCGTCGAGGAGCACGACCACCACGTTGGGGGCCGACCCACTTCCGGTCGGCCGGGCATCGGACGGCGCTGAGTCTCCGCTGCTGGAGCAGGTCGTCAAAGAACCTGCCAGCACGGCGAGGCCGAGCGCCGAGCGCACTAATCGCCTGGTCACTCGGTTGCAGCTCTCACGGCGCACAGGTTGCAGCAATCTGATGACGATAACGCACTGCGCGATGGCCCCGTGCCAACCTGAGCAGGTGCCCGTAGCCGACACCATCACCTGCGTGGACTGCGGCGGGCGCTGCCGTCGGGTGCCGCTCGAACCGCCCGAGCTGGGGTGGAAGGTCGGCGATGTCGTCACCTACCGCTGCGGCGACTGCGCCGACATGTGGTACCTCGAGGTGTCCGCCGACGACCTCATCGACGACGACGCTCCGCACTGGTTCTGACGGCGTCAGGCGGGGCGGCCTGCGGGCCGGGGCTGGCGCACGACGGCGACGCTGGCGACGGCCAGCCCGAGCACGATGCTCGGAGCCAGGCCCCATGCGGCACCGGCTGCGACGGCCAGCACGGCCGACTGCACCAGCACGACAGCCCGTTGCGCGGCCGGGAGGAGCTCGTCGAGCCGACGGTGGAGCGCCACGAGGCGGTCGGGTGAGGTCAGCTTGCGCCCGAGGAGCACGGCGAGGCCGCGCACCAGCCCGAAGCCGGTCATCAGGACGAAGGCCGTCGGCGGTGAGGCGGTGAGGGCGGCCATCGCGATCATGAGGTACACGGCCGAAGTGGTGACGTAGGTGGCGAGACCGACCCCGATCTGCCAGCCGAACCCACCGCCGTAGACCCAGCTGCGGAACTGGTCGAGCCACGTCTCGTTCACCTGTCGGGTGTGCGAGGGAAGTCGGAAGCCGCCGATGTGCAGGTCGGAGGCGAGCGTGACGGCCGCCAGGACGGCCACCACGCCGAGTGCGCCCGAGGCCGAGAGGTCGAGAGCGCCTGCGGCGAGGGCGAGGGCCGCCGCGCCAGCGCCGAGTGTGGCCCCACCCAGCACTGCGCCGAGCACGAACCACGCCGCCGTGGCGTAGTAGTGGTGGTTCCGGCCGCGCTCGCCGATCGGCGTGATCGTCGACAGCATCGACAGGCCACAGGGTGACCAGGTGGAGCGGATCGCGGACGCCACCGCGACCAGGGCAGCGAGGGCCACGAGCAGAGCGGTCATGTCGCAATGCTAGGACGTGCGCCCGCACGGGTCGTTCCGCCCGACACTGGCGGTGGACCCTCGGGCGCGCCGGAGGGCCGGTCGAGCGTCGACCGGCCCTCCGTTGGGGGTGTGTGGGTCAGGCAGCGGCGGCGGGGAGCAGCACGCCGTCGATGGCGTGGATCACGCCGTTGCTGGCCGCCACGTCCGCGGTCACGACCTTCACCGTGTTGCCGCCGGCGTCGGTGAGGGTGACACCGTCGGCGGAGACGCCCACGGTGAGGATCTCACCCTGGACCGTCGTGACCTTCTGGCCGTCGGTCAGGTCGGAGCTCATGACCTTCCCAGCCACCACGTGGTAGGTGAGGATGGCGGTGAGCTTGGCCTTGTTCTCGGGCTTGAGCAGCTCGTCGACTGTGCCGGCGGGGAGGGCCGCGAACGCGTCGTTGGTCGGAGCGAACACGGTGAAGGGCCCGTCGCCGCTGAGGGTCTCCACGAGATCAGCTGCGGTCACGGCCGCCACCAGCGTCGAGAAGGCGTCGTTGCCGACGGCGACGTCCACGATGGTGCCGGCATCCGGCATCGGCGCCTCGGTGGTGGTGGTCTCGGCCTCGGTGGTCGTCGTCTCCTCGACCGTGGTGGTCGACGAGGACTCGTCGTCGCTACCGCAGGCCGCCGCGGTGAGCGTGAGCGCCGCTACGACGCCGACGGCGGCGAGGGAACGGGAACGAAGGGTGGTGCGCATGCTGTGTGGTCTCCTTTGAGGGGGTTGTCGGAGTCTCTACGGAGCCACTCCGGACGCGGATGACCAGATCTTCGGGACGGCCCCGCAGGGCGCCGGGCCGTCCCGCCCGGGCAGTACCGTGGCGCCGTGGAGCTCGGGCACCCGGAACCATTCGCCGGGCGGTGGCGGGCGCGCTGGATCTGGTTCGAGCCGCCGGCCATCCGCGTCGAGACCGCCACCCGGCCGGTGCTGGTCCGCCCGGCAGACACGATGGCGCTGTTCCGTCGGACCTTGGACCTCGAGATGGTGCCGGCCACGGTCCCGGCCCGCATCTGGGTCGACGGCCGCTACGTGCTCGCCGTGAACGGGGTGGAGGTCGCCCGCGGGCCGGTGCGGTCGGATCCCCGGGTCGCGCACTACGACGTCGTCGAGCTCGCCGACCGGCTCAGGGTCGGGACCAACGTGCTCTCGGTGACAGCGCGGCACTTCGGCACCGCAACCTCGTGGTGGACGCCGGTGCCGCCCAGCTACTCGCTCGGTGCCGGGTCGGTCGTCTTCGAAGCGTTGATCGGCGACACCTGGGTGGTGAGCGATCGCACCTGGCGCTCGTGTGCCGGCTTGGCGTGGACGCCGGTCCCTGTGCCCGGCGATGTCGCCTGTCTGCCGCTCGAGTCCTTCGACGCCCGCCGGCACTGTCACGGCTGGCAGTCCAGCTCGTTCGACGACCGCGATTGGCGGTCGGCGACCGAGATCGTCCCCGTGCACACAGGCGCCCACGGCGACCCGAGTCCGCCGAGCGAGCCCTTCGGGATGTTGCGCCCTCCGGTGCGAACGGCCCTTCCCGGTGGGACAGTTCACGCCGCGGCATTGGTGCGGACCTCCCGTGTGGTTGGTGAGGGCCCGACGGATGATCCTGTGCACCAGGTGCTGGAGGACGAGCGGGGAATCGGTGCCGGTACGGCCTCGGGCGGGGTGACCCTCCACTCGTTCGATCTCGGCAAGATCGCGGCTGGCACGCTCGTGCTGGGAGTGCGCGGTGCGGCCGGGGGCACCGTCGTCGACATCGCGTCGGCGGAGCACCTCGACGATCTCGGTCGCCTGGCGCCGCTCGGCCAGCACGCCGGGCTTCGGTACGTCTGCTCGGGCGACGGGCTCGACCACTTCGAGTCCTTCGACGTGATCGGCAGCCGTCACCTCCACGTGTCGGTACGCCTGCCCTCCGGCGCCCG
>DAIQBC010000083.1:0-9733 GCA_036781345.1 Acidimicrobiales bacterium
ACCAGCGTGGCAGAGCGGGCCGCCCACGCCACCACCGTCTCGTGCTGTCTGTCGAAGGGGCTGGGCGCTCCGGTGGGCTCGTTGCTCGCCGGCCCCTCCGAGCTCGTGCAGCGGGCCCGCGTCGAGCGCAAGCGCCTCGGCGGGGGGATGCGGCAGGTGGGGATCCTCGCCGCCGCCGGCCTTCTCGCTCTCGATCGCGTGGAGCGCTTGGTCGACGACCACGCGCGCGCCCGCCGTCTCGCACTGTCGGCGGCGGAGCGCTGGCCTGGCTCCGTCGATGTCGCCCTCGTCCAGACGAACATCGTGCGCATCGAGGTCCCGAGCCCGACGGCGGTGTTGGCTCATCTCGAGGCCCAGGGTGTGCTGGCGTTGCCCGGCAGCTCCACGGCCGTGCGCCTCGTGACGCACGCAGACCTCGACGACGCCGACGTCGAGCGAGCGGCGGCGGCCTTGGGGTCGGCGCCGTGATCGAGGCCACCGTCCCCGAGCGGGCGCTCGCGGTGTTCGCCCACCCCGACGATCCGGAGGTGGCCTGTGGGGGCACGCTGGCCCGTTGGGCCTCCCTGGGCACCCAAGTGCACCTCGTCATCGCCAACCGGGGGGACAAGGGCAGCTTCGACCCGTCCACCGACCCCGGAGCCCTGGCAGCTCGCCGGGCCGAGGAGGTGGCTCGAGCGGCGGCTGTGCTCGGCCTGGTGGGAGTGGAGCATCTCGGCTACCCCGACGGCGAGATCGATGACGACGCCTCGCTGCGCGCGCGTCTCATCGAGATCCTGCGGCGGGTCCGGCCCGATGGGCTGATCGCGCCGGACCCTACGGCGGTGTTCTTCGGCGACAGCTACGTGAACCACCGCGACCACCGCGAGCTGGGTTGGGCCGTGCTCGACTCCCTGGTTCCGGCCGCCAGCCCGCTCTACGTGCCCGAGGCGGGGCCGGCCCACCAGGTGGGCCTCGTGCTCCTCGCCGGCACGCTGGAGGCCAACGCCTGGGTGGACGTCGACGCTGTGCTCGCTCAGAAGGTGGCCGCAGTGGCCTGCCACGAGAGCCGCCTCGGTGGCGACCCCACCTTGGTGGCCGAGCTCATCGAGCAGCGAGCGGCGGAGGAAGGCCGCCGCGCCGGGGTCCCGCACGCAGAAGCTTTTCGCTGCCTCCGCTTCCCCAGCTAGGTCGACCGGTTCTGTGGACGCTCACGTCCGCATGCCGAGTGAATCCGTCCACAGAACCAGGTGGGGTCAGCGGGTGTGCCACTCGGCCATGGCCCGCAGGGCGAGCACGGCCACCACGCCGACCCCGACGGCACCGATCACCGCACCAAGCAGGCCGGCGCCACCAGCCAGCGCGGTGCAGTCGGACGCGCAGGACAGGTCGGTGAAGCCGTACCCGATGAGCCCGCCGCACAGGCCGCCCACGAGGATCGCCACGAAGGCCAGGATGCGGGCGACCTTGGGCGGTAGCGCGGTGGGGGAGTACTCGGGCGACTCGGGATCCGTGGGCATGGCGCGCCCAGCGTAGGGAGGGCCACGCGGTTGGGGCGAGGCAGGGTGGCGGCCTAGCGTGCGGCCGGTGACGGACGAGGCGTGGCCCGGCTATCGGACGTTCGACCGCGACGAGTGGGCGCAGCTCCGGGCTACCACCCCCTTGCCCTTGGAAGCCGCGGAGCTCGAGGCGCTGCGAGGACTGAACGACAAGCTCGACCTCAACGAGGTCACCGACGTGTACCTCCCGCTCTCGCGCCTGCTGAACCTGCGGGTGGCCGCCACCCAGGTGCTGCAGCGGACCACCGACACGTTCCTCGGGCGACCTCACCAGCGCACGCCGTTCGTGATCGGCCTCGGTGGCAGCGTGGCCGTCGGCAAGAGCACGACCGCTCGCGTGCTCCAGGCGCTCCTGGCCCGGTGGCCGGACCACCCGAACGTGGACCTGGTGACCACGGACGGCTTCCTGCGGCCCAACGCGGTGCTGGAGGAGCGCGGGATCATGGATCGCAAGGGCTTCCCGGAGAGCTACGACGTGCGACGCCTCGTGCAGTTCCTCGAGGAGATCAAACGGGGTGAGCCCGAGGTGCGGGCGCCCGTGTACTCCCACGTGGTCTACGACGTCGTGGCCGATGACCAGCAGGTGCTCAAGGAGCCCGACATCGTCATCCTCGAGGGTCTCAACGTGCTGCAGACCGGGCCGTCAGAGGAGGCCGACGCACGCTTCGTGTCCGACTGGTTCGACTTCTCGATCTACGTCGACGCTGACGAGGGGGACATCGAGCAGTGGTACGTCGATCGCTTCTTCGCGCTGCGCGACACGGCCTTCAGCGACGAGACGTCGTTCTTCCGCCACTTCGCCGCCCTGTCCGATGCCGAGCTGGCCGACACGGCCCGGCGGATCTGGGCCTCGATCAACGGCCCGAACCTGCGCGACAACATCCTCCCCAGCCGCATGCGGGCGGACCTGGTGCTCGAGAAGGCGGCCGACCACGGTGTGCGTCGCGTCAGACTTCGGCTGCGCTAGGTCAGACCGCCCGCAGCGGGGTGACAGTGCCGCTGCTGCGACCGCGGCGACCCTGGAGCGTTCGGATGCACCGGAGGATCCTCGCGCGAGGATGAGGTGATGCGTGACTGGTTGGTCGGGGCGGGCCTGCTGTGGAGCGACGAGGGACTGCTCCTCGTGCACAACCGCCGTCGCAGCGGCCGGGAGGACTGGACGCCACCGGGCGGCGTGATCGACGCGGGCGAGAGCCTGCTTGAGGGCCTCACGCGGGAGGTCCTGGAGGAGACTGGCTTCACCGTCACCGACTGGGGTGGCCCCGTCTACGAGGTGCGCTGCCAGGCGCCGGACATGGGTTGGAACCTCCGCGTCGAGGTGCACCTCGCCTTGGCCTTCGAAGGAGCGCTGCACGTCGATGATCCCGACGGCATCGTCGTCGACGCCCGGTTCGTGTCGCCCGACGACCTGGGGGCCCACCTCGAGGGCAGTCAGCCGTGGGTGATCGAGCCGCTGGTCGAGTGGCTCGCCGAGCGGTGGGACCACGCAGAGACGCGCCCGTTCGGCTTCCAGGTGGCCGGCGCCCCCCCGGACGAGGTCGTGGTGACGCGGTCTGAGGTCTGAGCGTGGGCCGCGACCGCACCATCCTGCACGTCGACATGGACGCCTTCTACGCGTCCGTCGAGCAGCTGCGGAACCCGTCGCTCCGCGGCAGGCCAGTGATCGTGGGCGCGCCGGGCGCACGAGGTGTGGTGGCGGCGGCCAGCTATGAGGCCCGCGTCTTCGGCATCCACTCGGCCATGCCCTCCACCCAGGCTCAGCGGCTGTGCCCGCACGCCGTCTTCGTGGCCGGCGACCACGAGCACTACGGCGAGGTGAGCCAGCGGCTGATGGCGATCTTCTCCTCCTTCACGCCGCTCGTGGAGGCCATCTCCCTCGACGAGGCCTTCCTCGACGTGACCGGCGCCCGTCGCCTCCACGGCGACGGACCCACCATCGGCGCCAAGATCCGCGCCGAGGTGCTCCACCAGGAAGGACTCGCCTGCTCGGTGGGGGTGGCACCGTCCAAGTTCGTGGCCAAGCTGGCCTCCGAGGCGGCCAAGCCCCGCGTGGGCCGGCGCGGACCCGAGCCCGGCCTCGGGGTCAAGGTGGTGGTGGCCGACGAGGTGCTGACCTTCCTGCACCCGCTGCCGGTCGATGCCCTCTGGGGGGTCGGTCCCAAGACCCTCGAGAAGCTCCAGCGCATCGGCGTGCGCACGATCGCGGACCTGGCCGGGCTCGACGAGCGGGCGACGCTCGCGGCGCTCGGCGCCGCCAACGGTGCCCACCTGCGGCGGCTCTCGATGGGGCTCGACGAGCGAGAGGTCGTGCCGGACCATCGACCCAAGTCGATCGGCCATGAGGAGACCTTCACTCGCGACCACCACCAGCACGACACGTTGCAGCTCGAGCTGGTTCGTCTGGGCGACTCGGTGGCGGCCCGGCTGCGGGCCGCGGGCATGGCCGGCCGCACGGTGTCCATCAAGGTCCGGTTCCACGACTTCCGCACGGTCACCCGCTCCATCACGCTGCCGTCGGCGGTCGACACGGGCCCGGACGTGGTGCGCGCCGCCTCGGAGCTGTTGGGGCGGGTCGATGCCACCGCTGGGGTGCGGTTGCTCGGGATCCACGTCAGCCAGCTCGCCGAGGGGTCGGCCCGCCAGCTCAGCTTCGATGACGTCGAGGCCCCCTCCTGGGACGATGCCACGGGCGCCATCGATGCCATCCGGGCCAGGTACGGGGCCGGCGCCATCGTTCCAGCCTCGCTCGCCGGGCCCGAGGGGATCCGGGTGAAGAAGCGGGGCGACCAGCAATGGGGGCCCACCGACCGGACCGCGTTGTAGACCTCAGGACCCTGTGGAAAGATGGGCCGAGGCCCACCGGCAGAGGGGAGGCAGCGTGCCACTTTCCGAGGACGAGGAGCGCATCCTCCACGAGATCGCGCAGCAGTTCTACGTCGATGATCCCGAGTTCGCCCGGGGCGTGGGGGAGACCACCCTCTTCACCCACACCGTCCGGCGGATGAAGTGGTCCGGCGTGGGGTTCGTGATCGGCGTCGTCTTCCTCGTGTTCACGCTCTCCACGAGCTATCTGCTCGCCTTCGGTGGGTTCCTCGTCATGCTCGCCTGCGCCCTCTACTTCGAGCGCAACCTGCGCAAGCTGGGCAAGGCGGGGTTGGAGCAGGTCACCCGCTCCATCAAGGCCGCCGGGTTCCGGGACGCCATCGGAGGCGCCCGCGGTCGGATGCGCGAGCGCTTCCGCAACGCCGACGACGAGTAGCGCCGACCGGGTGCTCAGCGCCGGTCCCGGCTCCCGACCAGCTCGCGTTCCTGCTCGAGGTCGCCGCGGGCCGTGAGGGTGATGTGCCGCTGGCGCCGCGAGTGGCCTTGCCGCCAGGCCTGCACGAGCGAGCGGGGATCGAACCAGCGGCGCGCTCGGTTCTTGCGGGAGGACACGTCCCGGACCGCCGCGCTGATGTCCCTGGCCGCCGCCTGTGCCACCTCGGCGTCGTCGTCGTCGGCGCCGTCGGCGGAGTAGGCGGCGGCCTCCATGCGGCGGGCCAGGGTCAGCACCGCGACCTGCGTGGTGGGGAGGGCGCGTGCGAGCTGCCGAGCCCGCTCGAGGTAGGTGTCGCTCGGCCGCTCCGCGAACCCGACGAGCGCGGCAGACTCGACGGACTCCCGCCAAGCCAGATCGATCTTGGCCCGCGGTGTCCTCGCCCGTCGGCGGCGCCCGGCGCGCCAGGCGAGGAGGCCGAGCGGGAACAGCAGGGCGTAGGTCAGGACGAGCCCACCGACCGCTGGAGCGACGCGGGCGATCGGCCTGATGATCAGCCGCTCGTAGGCCGGATCCGGGCGCCCGGCGGCGTCGGAGGCGGTTCTTCCGTCGAGGCCCGCATCGGCGCCGTTGGGGTCGATCGCGGTCCTGGGTGCCGACGGGAGGGTGTCGCCGGGGATGGTGGTGGGGGCGATCACCGAGCCTCCGGGATCACTGGGAGCAGCTTGCTGGTCGGGCACGCCGGTGTAGGCCTCGGCGTTGGGGATGCCGCGACCCGGGGTGGGTTCGTAGGCCACCCAGCCAGCGCCGGCGAGGTAGACCTCGGGCCAGGCGTGGGCATACTCGCCACGCACGTGGTAGAGGCCCGGGTCCGTTGCATGTTCGTCCCCGGGGGTGAAGCCCACGGCGACCCGCGTGGGCAGGCCCAGGGAGCGGGCCATCGCCGCGAAGGCGCCGGCGAACTGCTCGCAGTACCCGAGCTTGGTGACGAAGAGGAAGTTCTCGAGATCGCTGTCTCCGTGCCCGGGCTGGACGTCCAGCGAGTAGGTGAACGTTCGGAGGTAGTCCTGCAGCGCCCGGGCCTGCGCCGCAGGTCCGTCGGCCCGCACCGTCAGCGCGTCGGCGAGGTCCTTCACCTCGACGGGGAAGTCCGCGGGCAGCCCCAGGTAGCGATCTCGGATCTCGGCGGGGACCTCGCCCTTGACGCCCGCGAGGTCGTCGGCGGCGATCCGCGGGGAGGCGGAGGTCACGGTGTAGGTGAGACCATCGCTGTTCGGCTGGTCGTTCCCCACGATGAGGGTGGCCGAGTCCTCGTCGAACCGCACGTCGACGCCGTCCACCGAGACCGCTCGCGGCTGGTAGGCCGTCGGCAGCCAGATGGCCGACAGCGCGGCGATGGTGAAGGACTGGTCGAAGGTCTCGGTGGCCACGTCGGGAGTGACCGATTCGGGCAGGCTGCCGCTGGCTCGCCCGAAGCTGCCACTCGACGACCAGATGCGACCGTCGAACCGGTCGAGCGAGGTCAGGCGCCAGTAGGAGCGCTCGGGTGAGCGCACGCTGAACACCTCCAGGTTGGCCTGGTTGACCAGCCGCGACCGGATGTCGACGAGGGGGCTGATGGTGACCCGGGTGTCGTCGCTGCCGAGTGAGCGCGGGTCGAACAACCCTGGGGAACGGGCTCCCGGGAGAGATGGGCCCAGCAGGCTGCCGGCCACCACGGCCACCACCCCGAGGCCGGCGCCCGCGGTGAGCAACGAGCGATGGCCGACGGTGCGTCGGTCGGCCACCCAGTGGCTGTTGCCGTCCTGACGGGCCATGCGGTGTACGAGGAGGAACGCCAGCAGCGCTCCTCCGTACGCGACCACGGCCGCGGTCCGCCCCTTCGGCGTCGCTAGCAGGGCGGTGAACAGGAAGAGGGTGAACGCGGGCAGCGTTGCTTCGAACGGCACCCAGAGGCGGAAGGCCGCCCAATCGGCCAGGAACGCCACGACCCAGAGCGCGAGGCAGCTCGCCAGCACGAACCCCGGTTCCACCGGGGCCGGGGCCACCGCGTCGCGATAGAGCACCCAGGCGTCGCTGAGGTCGCCGCCCATGGCCGCCCACGTGCGGCCTGTGGGCAGGCCGACCAGGGTGGTCGACCAGTAGGACGTCCACGTGACGACGAGCGCCGAGGCCACGACCATCAGTGCGCCGGTCGCAGGGAGGGACAGCCCACGACGACGGAGCCATGTCACGACGACGTGGGCGGCGACGGCATTGAGCAGGAGCGGTGCGGCCCATTCCGAGCTGTCGAACAGGCGGCCCATCCCGAGCGCGGCGGCCACGCTGACCGCCGCCAGCCCCACCTCGGACGCCGCAACCATGGGGTGCCGAGGCTCTGCGGTCACCGTCGGGCCTCCACCGTGGACCGGCCTCGTCGACTGGTGCGCACATAGGCGTTCCACCCGATGGCGAAGGGCGTCTCGCGCGTCACCCGTAGCACGGGCACCTCTGGTGGTGGTCCCACGGTGGCATCCGGGTCCCATGCCGAGCGATCGATGTGCACGATGGTGAGGGAGCCGTACCTGCCGCGGAGCTGGACGGCGGCCCGGAGGTCATCGGCGGGAGCCTCGGCCACGATGACGACGAGGGCGCCCCCCGTGGACCGACGGCTGAGCAGCTCGATGGACCGGCGCAGGCTCCCGGTGGGCGATGCCGGCACCACCGCAAGGTGCTCCATGATCGCCTCGACATGGTCAGAGCCAGGCGCGAAGTCCGAGTCGGAGCCCGCCGTGGTCACCACGCGGATGAGGTCGTTGCGCTTCGCGGTGGCGGCCACGATGCTGGCGGCTGCCGACACAGCCACCTCCAGGGACGTGCCGCGATGGGCGACCTTGCGGACGTCGAGGAGCACGGTCGTGCGTCCCTGCCACGGGAGCTCGTTCTGCCGCACGAGCAGCTCGTCGTGCCGTGCCGACGACGGCCAGTGGATCCGTCGGAGGTCGTCGCCGACCGCGTAGGGCCGGAGGGCGTAGAAGTCCTCGCCCGTGCGGCCCAGCGAGTTCGGTTGTCTCGCCCCCGCGAGGGGGTCGTGGCCGGTCGTGTACGGCAGCGGGTCGATCTGGTCGACGTGGGGGAACACGGTGAGGGCGACGCTCGGCGCCGCGACCGTGGCCAGCCTGGTGAGCCCGAAGGGGTCGCTCACCACGACGTCGAGGGGCCCGATCCTCAGAAGCCCCCGTCGGTCGGTGGGGAGGCGGTAGGCCGCGACGGTGCGCTCCCCGCGGCCGAGCGGTGGCACGAGCAGGTCGGCTCCTCGCGTCCCGGTCACCGGATCCAGGAGGCGGAGGACGGGGGTGCCGCCGGCCCGCAGGTTGCGGATCGTGAGGTCGACGCGGCTCGTCGTACCGACGTGCACGCGGGCGGGATGCACGGTGCGCCCCACCTCGAGCTCGAGTCGTGCCGCCCCCACGAGGACCGCCGACCCTATGAGGAGCACGGCGGCCAGGGCACCGAGCGCGAAGAGCTCGACGAGCCCGAGCAGGCGTCCCACGAGCAGGAGGGCGGCGGCACTGATACCGACGAGCCACCCCTGCCGCGTCAGCATCCCGGGCTCACCTGGGCTTGCCGTCGGGGATCGGAACGGCGCGCAGCACCTCGGTTAGAGCGTCTGCCGCGGAGATCCCCTGCAGCTGTGCCTCGGGGGTGACGAGCAGCCGGTGGGCCAGCACGGGCTCGGCCAGCGTCTTGAGGTCGTCCGGGATCACGTAGCTGCGCCCGTTGGCCGCCGCTCGGGCCCGTGCCACCCGTTGCAGGGCGAGGGTGGCGCGCGGCGACATCCCCAAGGCCAGATGCGGGTGGCGGCGCGACGCGTTGGCCAGGTCCACGAGGTAGGCCTTGATCGCCGGGGCGACGTGGATGTGCTTGGCCGTGTCGGACAGCGAGCGCACCTGGGCAGCCGTGAGCACCGGGCCGATGTCGGCGAGAGCGTCGTGGTTGCCGTGGGTGTCGAGGATCTGCAGCTCGCTCTCCGTGGAGGGATAGCCCACGGACACGCGCATGAGGAAGCGGTCGAGCTGCGACTCGGGCAGCGGGTAGGTGCCCTCGTGCTCGATGGGGTTCTGCGTGGCGATCACCATGAACGGGTTGCCCAACGGGTAGGTGGTGCCGTCAACGGTGACCTGCGTCTCCGCCATCGACTCGAGGAGGGCGGACTGCGTCTTCGGGGACGCCCGGTTGATCTCGTCCGCCAGCACGATGTTGGCGAACACCGGGCCGGGCCGGAACTCGAACCCACTTGTGGTTCGGTTCCAAACCGTGAGGCCCACGACGTCGGTGGGGAGCAGGTCCGGAGTGAACTGCAGCCGCCCGAAGGTGCCGTCGATAGAGGCCGCCAGGGCCTTGGCCAGACTCGTCTTGCCCACACCGGGGACATCCTCGATCAGGAGGTGGCCCTCGGAGACGAGGCACAGCAGCACCAGCTCGATGACCTCGGGCTTGCCCTGGATGACCTCCTCGATGTTGGCGAGCAGCGCGCCGTGGTGAGAGGCGAAGGACGCGATGACGGCCTCGCTCTGTTGGCTGATGGCCACCGGTGCGCTCCTCGGACGGTCGATGTGCAGCTCGCCCAGGCTAGGCGGAGGGAGCCCAGAGGAGGACGCGCCGCGTGCTGGGGTTAGGTTCCGTGGTCGATGGACACGGTGCTGGCGCTGGACGTTGGCGGGACCAAGGTGGCCGCCGGCGTGGTCGACGCGGAGGGTCGCCTGGTGGCCCGGGCCGCCCGGCCCACCCCGCAGGAGCCGGACCCGGACGTGGTGCTGGCCGCGCTGGTGGCGGCGGCGACCGACGTGCGGAACGGGGGGGAGGTGGCGTGCGGCGTCGGTTCGGGCGGTCCCATGACGCGGGACGGCGAGCGGGTCTCGCCGCTGAACATCCCGGGCTGGCGGGACTTCCCCCTGCGTGC
>DAIQBC010000084.1:0-9716 GCA_036781345.1 Acidimicrobiales bacterium
TCGAGTACGTCGACTGGAAGGACGTGAACCTGCTCCGCCGGTTCATGTCCGACCGCGCCAAGATCCGTGCCCGGCGCGTCACCGGCAACAGCACCCAGCAGCAGGCCGAGATCGCTCGGGCCATCAAGAACGCCCGCGAGATGGCGCTGCTGCCTTACGCGAGCAAGGTCACCCAGACGCGTGGGCCCAAGCGCGACGGTGAGCGGGGCGGCCGTCGCGAGCGCGACCGCGATCTTCCGGCGCCTGACACGGAGCCGATGAGCCGCGAGGTGGACCTCGAGGAGCTCGGCACCGAGGAGCTCGGCACCGAGGAGCTCGGTCAGGGCGGCGAGGAGCTCGTCGAGGAGACCGTAGGGGCCTCGGAGGATGGCTCGTGAAGCTCGTCCTGCGCACCGACGTCGCCCAGGTCGGCAAGAAGGGCGACATCGTCGACGTGGCTGATGGCTACGGCCGCAACTACCTCGTCCCCAAGGGCCTGGCCTTCGCGGCCACCGCCGGGGTGGAAGGCCAGGCCACCGCCATGCGCCGCAGCCGCGATGTCCGCGACGAGAGCGATCGGTCCGCCGCGCAGGCGGTGGCCACGAGCCTCGTCGCGCGGGTGGTCACGATCGCGGCTCGGGCTGGGGTCGAAGGCAAGCTCTTCGGCTCGGTCACCACCATGGAGATCGTCGATGCCGTCGCCGCTCAGACCGGTGTCGAGCTCGATCGTCGACAGCTGCACCTCGCTGAGCCCATCAAGTCCCTCGGCACCCACCTCGTGCCGGCCAAGCTCCACGCCGAGGTCGAGTTCCCGATCACCGTCGAGGTCGTCGCCTCCTAGGCGCACGGGTCAGCCCTCCCGGGTTGACCCGCGTGGACCCTGCACGCGCGCGCCCGCGCCCAAGTTGTCCACAAGGTCGTCCACAAGGTGACGCCCCACGTCCCCAGGGTTTCCCCAGGGTTGTCCCTCTGGTAGCCCACAGGCCGGTTGGAGGAAGGTGAAGCCCCCATGCCGTCGCGATCCGAAGACCAGGAACCAAGCTCGCCCCGTGCCGCCGCGGGACGAGTCCCCCCGCACGATCTCCAGGCCGAGGAGTCGTTGCTGGGAGCGATGATGCTCTCCGCGGAGGCGATCGCGGCGGCCGCCGGGATCGTCACGGCGTCCGACTTCTACAAGCCGGCCCACGGCCACGTCTACGACGCCATCCACACGCTCTACGCCTCTGGGCAACCAGCCGATTCGGTGACCGTGGCCGACGAGCTGCGTCGTGCCGGCCTGCTCGACGCCATCGGCGGCCACGCCGTGCTGGCCCAGATCATGTCGTCGACCCCGGCCACCACCAATGCCGATCGCTACGCCCGGATCGTGGAGGAGTACGCGCTGCTGCGGCGCCTGATCGGCGTGGCCGGCGAGATCGCCGAGCTCGGCTATTCGGTGCCCGACGATGTGAGCAAGGCGCTCGACCGGGCCGAGTCGCTTGTGTACGAGGTCAACGAACGGCGGGTCACGGACACGACGCAGCGCCTGTCGAGCCTGCTGTCGGAGAACCTCGACCGCCTCGAGAAGCTCTACGAGCGGGGCGAGTCCATCACCGGCACGCCCACCGGCTATCTCGACCTCGACCATCTCCTCTCCGGGTTGCAGCCCAGCTCCCTGGTGGTGGTCGGTTCCCGTCCGGCCATGGGCAAGACCTCTTTCGCGCTCGGCATGGTCGCCCATGCCGCCCTCGAGCCCACCAACCCCGTGCCGGTGCTCTTCTTCTCACTCGAGATGAGCAACCTCGAGCTGTCGCAGCGGCTGCTGTGCGCCGAAGCCCGCGTCGACTCCACCCGTGTCCGCAACGGGCAGCTCCAATCAGACGACTGGCAGAAGATCTCGCGTGCGATGGGTCGATTGGCCGAGGCGCCGATCTGGATCGACGACAACCCCAACCTCACGATCATGGAGATCCGGGCCAAGGCTCGGCGGCTCAAGAGCCAGATCGGCAACCTGGGCATGATCGTGATCGACTACCTGCAGCTCATGACCGGCCGCTCCCGCGCCGAGAACCGCCAAGTCGAGGTGTCCGAGCTCAGCCGCGGCCTCAAGATCCTCGCCCGCGAGCTGGAGACCCCGGTCGTGGCTCTCTCGCAGCTCTCCCGAGGCCTGGAGATGCGAGCCGACAAGCGTCCGATGCTGGCCGACCTCCGCGAGTCCGGAAGCATCGAGCAGGACTCCGACGTGGTGATGTTCATCTTCCGGGAGGAGATCTACGACCCGAAGCCCGAGAACGCGGGCCAGGCCGAGATCATCGTCGCCAAGCACCGTTCGGGCCCCACCGGGGTGGTGCAGCTCGCCTTCCTGCCCCAGTACACGCGCTTCGCCAACATGGCGCGCGGGTTCGACTGACACCGGCGTCTTGACCGACGATCGGGAGCGGCTGCGGGTGTCGCCGACCCTGGTGATCCCACTCGGCGAGCTGACCTGGCGCTTCAGCCGCTCA
Source organism: Acidimicrobiales bacterium (assembly GCA_036781345.1). Classification (GTDB taxonomy): domain Bacteria; phylum Actinomycetota; class Acidimicrobiia; order Acidimicrobiales; family VFJN01; genus VFJN01. The sequence continues at coordinate 2,463 of DAIQBC010000084.1, forward strand.
GGAGGGCCCGGCGGCCAGCACGCCAACACCGCGGACACCAAGGTGGAGGTGCGGTTCGACGTCGTGGCATCGCCGTCGCTCGGCCCGCGCCAACGCGCCCGGTTGCTGGAACGCTTGGGTGACGAGGTGCGGGTGGTGGTGTCCGACCAGCGCTCCCAGGCCCGCAACCGGGATCTCGCCCTCGAGCGCCTGGCTGCTCGCCTGGCCGGTGCCCTCCGGGTCGACACCCCTCGCCGGCCAACGCGTCCCACGACAGCAAGCGTGCGGAGACGGCTCGACGACAAGCGCCGGCAGGCCACCCGAAAGGCCGATCGTCGCCGCCCTCCGCCGGACTGATCGGTGGCGCAGGGGGCCGGCTCGGCGCCCCGCCGGACGGATCGGCCCTACAGTCGGTGCAGCGTCCTGCCCGCTCGACGCCGTTCCCGTAGCGACGATGGGCGGGTGGCTGACCACGGACAGGAGCGAAGGGGCGAGGATGGGAGGGGGCACCGGATCACTGACCGGCCGCGCGCCGGCGAGGCGGCAGTGGATCGCGGCCGCCCTCGTCGTCCTCGCCACCCCGGTCGGCGCCACCGCCGGCCTGGTCCGCTCCGATCTGACCTCGGCCTGGATCCTGGCGGGCATCGGGCTGCTGTCCTCGCTCTTCGTGCTCTTCGGCGCTCCGTCGGGAGGTCGAGCCGCGTCCATGTGGCGATTGCTCGGGATCGGCATCGGCCTGTGGGGAGTCGGGCGGCTGGCGGTCGCGATCACCCACGACACCGGCTCGGGCCGGATCACCGGCCTCGATGCGGCCGACGGTCCCCAGCTCGTCGGGTTGGCCGCCCTCGGTTGCGCCATCGGGCTCATGGCGGTGGCCCGGTCCCTCCGGGACGACTGGATCGCCCGCATCGACGCGGTCATCGTGGGCACCGGAGCCGGGGTGGTCCTGGTGGCGTTTCTCTGGCCCGAGCTGCGAGCCGCCGACCTCGACCTCGGCGTGGAGGCGGTCAGCGTCGTGGCCGGCCTGCTGCTGGCCTTCCTCGTCGGCGCTGCCTTCCGGCTCGCCATCACTGGAGCGTCACACCTCGCGGCCGGGCGCTTCGCCCTCGAAGGGGTGCTGGCCCTCGCGGTGGGCAGCATCCTTGTGCGCAGCTCGCAGCTCCAGCTCACCGAGTCTGACCCCGGCCGCATCGGCGCCGGGCTCTGCGCGGCGGGGGCGCTGATCGTGGCGGCCGGCGCCGTCAGCCCGTCAGCCCGTCGCATCACGGACCGGGAGCGCAGCACCGCGCACGATCTGCCCCACCGTCGGCTGATCATTCTCATCCTCGCCGCGGCGGCACCACCACTCTGCGCAGTGGTCCAGCAGCTGGGGAACCGACAGATCGACGGCCTTGTCCTCGGCGGCTTCACGATCTTCCTGCTCGTGCTGCTAGCCGTGCGGCTCGAGCTGGTCGTGCGCTCCAGCCAGGCGCAAGCGCGACGCGAGATGATCGTGCGAGAAGCGGCGGAGGCAGTTGGGTCCTCACCGGATGCTCCTGCGATCCGCCACGTGGCCCTCGAAGCCGCTCGGTCCCTCCTCGGGGCCGACCTTCGCTACGTCGCCTGGGTCGGGGTGAACGAGCGTGGCGTCACGTATCCGGTGGAGCTGGCCGGTCCCAATGGGCCGATCGACCGTGATGCATCCGGAGTTGACGATGATCTCAGCCAGCTCGCAGGGATCGGTGAGCGGTCGACGCGGGTCCTTGACGCCACCCGCGGCGAGGTGGTGATCGTGCCCGTCCCCTGCCGGATCGACGCCAGGGCGGGTCTGGCGCTGGCTGGCGTGGGTCGAGTGCCTGAGGAGGTCGACGAAGGCTTGCTCGTCATCGGGACACAAGCCGCGCTGGCCCTCGATGCAATGGTGCAGTCCCGGGAGCTGCTCGACAAGCGAAGTGAGGCCCGCTTCCAGCAGCTCGTGCGGCACAGCAGCGATGCCGTCCTCATCGTCGGACGGGATGGCCGCATCCGCTTCCAGACCCCCTCGGTCGTCCGTGTGCTGGGCTACCTCGCCGTAGACCTCGACGGCGCCGCCTTCGACCGGATCCTGCACCCCGACTCAGCGACCCACGTGGCCAACTTCCTCGATCAGCTCGCGCAGGGCGTATCGGAGACCGTGCGCACCGTCGAAGCGCGGCTGCTGCGGGCTGACGACTCCGTGATCCACGCCGAGATCGTCGGGGTGCAGCTCCTCGAGAACCCGGATGTGGACGGCATCGTGCTCACCATCCGCGATGTCACCGGACGCCGCACCCTCGAGGAGCAGCTGCGGCACCAGGCCTTCCACGATGCACTGACCGGATTGTCGAACCGAGCGCTGTTCCTCGACCGGGTCGAGCACGCACTGGCCCGCATTCGTCGTATCGACTCACCTGTCCCGGCAGTGGCCTTCGTCGACCTCGACGACTTCAAGCTCGTCAACGACAGCCTGGGCCATGGTGCCGGTGACGAGCTGCTGCGCGCCGTCGCCGACCGGCTGCGCGCCTCGCTGCGCTCCGGTGATACCCCAGCGCGTCTCGGTGGCGACGAGTTCGCGGTGCTCCTGGAGGACGCGCCGGATGCCATGGCTGTCGTGGAGGTGGCGGAGCGCATCCTCGACTCGCTGCGCACGCCCATCGTCGTCGAGGGGCGCGAGGTCTACGTGCGGGCGAGCATCGGCATCGCCACCCGCCGAGGCCCGGACACCACGCCCGAGGAGCTGCTACGGAACGCCGACCTCGCCATGTACACCGCCAAGGCCAACGGCAAGGGCTGCATCGAGATGTTCGAGCCGTCCATGCACCACCGGGCTGTTGACCGCCAGGCGATCCGCGGCGACCTCGAACGGGCGCTCGAGCGGGATGAGATCGATGTCGCCTACCAGCCCATCGTGCGCCTCGACTCCGGTGAGGTCTGGGCCTTCGAGGCGTTGGCCCGGTGGACACACCCTGAGCGGGGGGTGGTCCCACCTTCGGAGTTCGTGCCCATCGCCGAGGACACCGGGCTCATCGTCCCGCTCGGCCAGCTCGTGCTCGAGCGGGCCTGCCGGCAGCTGTCGGTCTGGCTCGGGGCCGACCCGACAGCCGCGTGGCAGATGAGCGTGAACCTCTCGGCTCGTCAGCTCCTTGCGCCGGATCTGGTCGCGACCGTTCGCGCCGCCACGGCGGCCGCCGGGCTCGAACCGACGTCGTTGATCCTCGAGCTCACCGAGTCGGTGCTGCTGTCCGACAGCGAGCGGGTCCTGCGCCGGCTGCATCGCCTGAAGGAGCTCGGTGTGCAGATCGCAATCGACGACTTCGGCACTGGCTATTCGTCGTTGAGCTATCTGCAGCGGGTGCCCTTCGACATCCTCAAGATCGACCGTGGGTTCGTGGCCGCACTGCGCCACGAGGATCCGCAGACGACCTTGGTGCGCACGATCATGGACCTGGGCCGCACCTTGGGACGGGTGGCCATCGCGGAGGGCATCGAGGAGCAGGCCGAGCTGGAGGGCCTGTTGACACTCGGGTGCGAGCTCGGCCAGGGGAAGCACTTCGGAGTTGCCGTCGACGCGGCCACCATCGAACGGGACCTCGGCCTGACCCAGGCCACCGCGTAGGCCGGGCCCTGGCTGGTCGGGGCATCCCTCAGCGCGGGGCGAGGTGGAACTGTGGCACGGGCGCGTGGGCCAGCTGGGGATCGGGGTCGTCGAGCAAGGCGAGGGCGTGCTGGCGGTCGGCGTCGGTGTAGGGAGCGGTGTCGGTGCAGAACTCCACGAGGATACGACTCGGGTCGAGGGTGTAGATGCTGACGCAGAAGCCGTGGTCGATCTCCACCGCGTCGTGACCGTGGTCGAGCCAGCGCTTCTTGCGCCCCTCGATGTCGTCGAGGTCTCGGGCGTGGAACGCGATGTGGTTGACCCATGGCTCCAGGCCTAGACCCGTGGAGATGGCAGGGTCGAAGGAGGTCATGCGGTCGTCATGCAGCTCCCAGAACGCGATCAGCGCCGGCGCTTCGCCGTCGCTGATCGGACCGGTGGCGTAGAAGGCGTGCTTGGCCCAGCCGCCGGGGACATCGGTGGGGGCCGCCTGAGCCTTCACGAGCTCGAAGCCCATGACGTTGGTGTAGAAGCGGTGGGTCTCGGCGAGGTCGCGCACAGCGACAGCCACGTGGTGATACGCCATCGGGGTGAGCATCGCGTACCGTCGCCCTCCATGCGAGCGCGCCGTCGGGTTGTCGTTGGCTGGTTGGCGGTCGGTCTCTACGCGGCCGCCCTTCTCGCTGTGGCCGCGACCACCAGCAACGGCTCGCTGGAACCGGGTGAGCGGGCCGATGACGGCACCGCGGCACGCGAGCTCATCTCGGCGTGGAAGCGGTCGCGCACGGCCAGCTTCGTCCGGTTCGGCACCTTCGAACGTCGCAGTGAGGTCACCGGGGCGGTGATCAGCTCAGCGGACGTCCTCGCCCAGCAACCCCCCCGCCGGATCCACCGCCAGCTGGGTGGGGTCGATGGGCGCGACGACGACCGCATCGTCGTATGCCCCGCCCCACCGCCGGGGCAGGGCGCGTCCGCCTGCCGGCTCGGCGAGCCCGGAGGGCCGACCTACGACGAATCCGTGGCAGCCGAGCTGGACGGGCTGCGCTCGATCCTCCTGGGTCCTGCACCGCTGTATGCGGTCGCACGGGGCGGCGACGACGGCTGCTTCGACCTGGCGCAGCGGCGAGTGGATCCCCGCGCCCCGTTCGGCATCGAGGCCCGGTTCTGCTTCGATCCAGCCAGCGGTGCCCCTGCCGGGAGCCGCGTGCACTACGCGGGCGGCATCGTCGAGGTCGTCTCCGTCACGGAGATCCGCGGCGTCGTGACCGACCGCGACCTGCAGCCTTGAGCGAGGGGCACGGGAGGACGGAGGTCACGGCATTGTCCCGGGTCCTTGCGTCTCCGGTTCGATGCGGTTGGAGGGAGTCGCAACCCCCGTCCCATTCCCGTGCGACCGGCGGGGGGCGATGACCGCCGGTCACTAGGCCTATCGACCTATCTGGAGACCACCTTGAGTGGTTTTCGCCCCCGGTATGTCGACGGAACGGCCACGCGGTGCTCACGCTGCGTGAGGTGCAGCACCCGTTCGTCGACCCTCCTAGCCTGGTCGGATGCTCGGCGGCCCCGACCTTCTCGCCTACCTGGTGCTCGCCCTCGGGGCCTCGATGGCGGGCGGCAGCCTCCTGGCCCTGGTGCGTCCCCCGGCGACCCGGGGCGAGGGCGACCTCGAGCGGGCGCCGGTCCTGCGCACCGTGGCCTTCGCCACCATGGGGGTGGTGGCGGCGTTGTGGGCGCTCGCCTCGCTCCTGGCCGGCTGAGCTTCAGGTGCGGCGCAGCTGCAGCCCCAACGACACGAGCGTGTCCAGGGGGCGGTTGTAGCCGCGTTCGAGGTGGTGGATGCCGTGCAGGGTGGAGGGTCCTTCGGCGGCGGCAGCGGCGATGACCGAAGAGAACCCGGCGCGCACGTCGGGGATCGTGACCTCAGCGCCCTGCAGCTTGGAGACGCCGCGCACGACGGCGGAGTGCACGGCGGACGAGTCGTGGAATCTGCAGGCCGGTCCTCCGAGGCAGGTGTCGAACAGCTCGATCTCCCCGCCCATGGCCTTGAGGGCGTCGACGTAGCCGAGGCGGTCCTCGTACACGGTCTCGTGGAGCACGGACATGCCGTCGGCCTGGGTCATCAGCACGATGAGGGGCGGCTGCCAGTCGGTCATGAACCCTGGATGGGTGTCGGTCTGGACGGCCGAGGGTCGCAGCCTGGTGGCTCCGGCTTTGATCCACTCGTCGTTGATCTCGAACACGGCTCCCATCCGCTGCAAGGTGTTGATGGCGGTGACCATGCGACCTTGGGCGCAGCCCCCCACCCGGACCTCGCCGCCGGTCATGAGCCCAGCCACGAGGTAGCTGAAGGCCTCGAGCCGGTCGCCCTGGAGGTGCACGGTGGCTCCGGTGAGCGACTCCACACCCTCGATGACGAAGCGTCGGTCGGGGCGCAGGGCGATGTGGGCGCCCATGCGCTGGAGGAACAGCGCCAGCTCCACCACCTCCGGCTCGGTGGCCGCGTTGTGGATCACCGTGCGGCCCTCGGCGCACACCGCTGACAGCAGCACCGTCTCGGTGGCGCCCACGGACGGATAGGGCAGGGTGATCCGGTTCCCGCGGAGCCGGCCCGCGATGCGGGCCGTGATCCCTTGAGGCTCCACCTCCACCTCGGCGCCCATCTGCTGGAGGGCGCTGACATGGAAGTCGACCGGGCGACGGCCGATGCGGTCGCCGCCGACGAGGGGTACGAAGGCTTCATGGGCACGGTGGAGGAGCGGTCCGAGCAGCAGGATGGGGATGCGGTTCAGCCCGGAGAACTCGAGGGGGACGCGCGGGACGGGCTGCGGGGTGGGGACCACGGTGATGGAGTCACCATCGATGACCACCTCGAGGCCGATGGAGCGCAGGATGTCGGCGGTGATGCCGACATCACCGACATCCGGCGTGTTGGTGATGGTGGAGGGTGAATCGCCCAGGAGGGCCGCCACCATGTGCTTGGTGACGGCGTTCTTGGACCCGGCCACGCGGACATCGCCCCGCAGCGGCCCACTGGGCTCGATCCGCCACGCCGGCACCTTCGGATCGGCGGTGACCGACGGGGAGGCCTCGTCCATGGGGGCAAGGGTAGCCCTCAGGTTCTCTCCCGAACGGCGGCGGAGCCGTGCGCTCAGATGGCGTCGGGGCCCATCTCTCCGGTACGGATGCGCTGCACCGCACCGACGTCGGTGATCCAGAGCTTGCCGTCGCCGATCTTCTCCGTGCGAGCGCTGGCAACGAGCGCGTCGGTGATGGCATCCACCTGTGCGTCGTCGGCCAGGATCTCGATCTTGATCTTCGGCACGAACTCGACGGTGTACTCCGCCCCTCGGTACACCTCGGTGTGACCGGACTGCCGCCCGAAGCCCTGCACCTCGGTGACGGTGATGCCGTTGACGCCCACGCCCTTCAGAGCCTCCTTCACCTCGTCGAGCTTGAACGGCTTGATGACTGCGGTGATCAGCTTCACGATGCTCCTGTCGCTCAGTTGGAGTATGCCGTCTCGGCATGGAGGGCGAGGTCGAGACCCTGGTCCTGCTGCTCGGCGCTGGCCTTGAGGCCGATGGTCGCCTCGATGGCCTTGGCGATGCCGAAGCTGACGACGAAGGCGTAGACGAGGGTGACGACCGAGGCCACGACCTGGTCCTTGAGCGCCGGATCGCTCC
>DAIQBC010000085.1:0-9653 GCA_036781345.1 Acidimicrobiales bacterium
ACATCGATCCGGACAAGGAGTTCTGGCCCGCCGGCCAGGGTGTGGGCGCCATCGAGGACCTCGTGCCGGCCGCCGAGCTGGTGGAGCGCTTCGTCCGCGAAGCCGAGGTCGCCCTCGGCACGGTCAGCCGCGCCTTCGCCTAGCGCGGGCGGCGTGGGGAGGCGCGGTAACCCGGCGGCCGCGATCCGACGATTCGCGACCGTTGGCTCTACTGAGGCATGCCCCACCGCATCGCGTAATGTCGAGCCGTGGAGCGGCCGAGGACGCGATACGCGCATTCAGGCGACTTGAACATCGCGTACTGCCGCTCCGACCACGGACCCATCGACGTCGTTGTCACCCCGGGATTCGCCTCTCATCTGGAGTTGATGTGGGAACCGCCCTTCAGCGGCATCCTCTTCGATCGCGTTGCCCGATTCTCCCGAGTCACCCAGATCGACAAGCGCGGCGTCGGCCTGTCAGATCGGATTTCCGAACCGGCGACGCTCGAGCAGCGCATGGACGACCTCCGCGCGGTCATGGACGCCGAAGGCATCGAGCGGGCGGCACTGATCGGGATTTCCGAAGGCTCGTCGCTGTCGGCGCTGTTCGCGGCGACCTACCCCGACCGGGTTTCGTCACTGGTGCTGTGGGCCGGGGGGGCAGGGCCCCCCGCGACCGACGAGCTCCGGTCGTGGATGCTGCCAGGGGTCGAAGACGCGTGGGGCTCGGGCCAGATCATGTCATTGCTGGTGAGGCTCGAAGACCCGACCGACATCGAACGCCTCGCCAAGCTGGAGCGATACTCGATGTCGCCGAAGATGGCGCGTGCGCTCCTCAGCATGAACCTCGACAATGACCTGCGCGACATCCTGCCGGCGATCTCGGCGCCAACCCTGGTCATCCATCGCACCGGTGACCTCGTTACCCAGCGAGACCGTGCCATCACCCTCGCCGAGCTGATTCCGGGCGCGCTCCGCGTCGAACTGCCAGGGGATTGGCACCTCAGTCTCGTTCCCGGCGCCGAAGCTGAAGCCCTCGACATCATCGAAGAGTTCGTGACCGGCACACCCCCAGCGCCCGACGTCGACGTCGACCGGGTCCTCACCACCGTGCTCTTCACAGACATCGTCGGTTCGACGCGACAGCTCAGTGAGCTCGGTGACCATGGATGGCGCGCGCAGCTCGACCGCCATGACGCAATGGTGCGGGTGCAGCTCGAGCGGTTCCGCGGCCGCGAGATCGACACTGCCGGCGACGGCTTCTTTGCGAGGTTCGATGGGCCCGCGCGCGCAGTGCACTGCGCACACGCCATCATCGAAGGAGCGCGTACCCTCGGGATCGACGTGCGCGCCGGCGTGCACGTCGGAGAGTGCGAGATCCGCGGCGACGGCCTCGCCGGGATCGCCGTTCATGTAGGAGCCCGGGTGAGCGCCCTCGCCGGAGCCGGCGAAGTGTTGACGACCACAACGGTGCGCGACCTCGTCGCCGGCTCCGGCATCGAGTTCGTCGACCGCGGACAACACAGCCTCAAAGGCGTACCTGGAGAATGGGCGATCCTGTCGGCAAAGCCATGAGCGTCGGCTGCGACCCGCAAGCCCATGTTGCCCGTGGACGACTCGGGATCGTTGCTGCTTCACGCCGCGACGCGTACCGGCGACAGCAGGACACGTGACAGAGGTACGAGCTCCGTTCGTCCCGCGATCTCAGCGAGCCGTGGACCTGCCCGCGCTGCGGCATGGGGACGAAGGTGCAGTGCCCCAAGACCCGGCACCTCAGCGACACCGAGCCCGCAGAGGCCATCTAGTCGATCTCGCCCGCACCCCTAGGCGTGCCGATCGGCGGAGCGCATGGTGGCGGGAGCACCACCAGGACTTCAGCCGAAAGCTGCGGCCGTGACCGGCCCTTCCCCTCGCAACCGCCTCAGGCGCGGCGTCGCGTCACCGTACGAGCGAGGATCCCGAGTGTGGCGCGCAGCGCACCGTCGGACAGCACCGGGAACACCCCGGCCTCCTTCCACGCCGCGTCGACGCCCGACCAGTCGTAGTAGGAGGTCACGAGCGTGCCTTCCTCCACCGGTTCGAGCCGGTAGCCGTAGTAGTGCCCCCACCCGGGTCCCTCCTCGGCGATGAGCTTCCACGCGATCTCTCGGTCGGGCTCGAACACGGTGATGCCCACGGTCACGTCGTAGAGGCCCATCGGGAAGTCGTTGAGCGCCTCGCGATCCATGTGCACCACGAAGGTGTCGCCGACGGCCCGCACGGGCTCGCCGGTGGCATCGAGCAGCATCCCCGAGCTGTCGATGTCCACGTGCCCCTGTGGGTCGCAGAGCAGGCGGAAGATGGACGCAGGGTCGGCGGCAATCGTGCGCTGGACCTCGTACCGTTCGACGACGGTCACGCGAGGTCCTCGATCCAGCCCTTGACCTGCTCGACGAGCTTCACCGGGTCGGGGCCGATCGGGGTGACGTTGAGCACGGTCACACCACTCTCCTTGTAGGCGGCCAGGCGCTCGCGCACGTAGCCCTCCGAGCCGCACAGCGTGGTGGCTTCGAGGAGCTCCTCTGGCACGAGGGTGGCGGCCTCGTCCTTCTTGCCGGCGAGGTAGAGGTCCTGGATCGCCTCCGCCTCCGCCTCGAATCCGTAGCGCTTCACGAGGTCGTTGTAGAAGTTGCGGCCCTTGGCGCCCATGCCCCCGATGTAGAGCGCGGCCATCGGACGGGCGAACTCGCGGACGGCATCGGCCCCATCGCCCACCGAGAGCAGGCCGCCGGCGACGATCTCCAGCGGGCCGAGGTCGGCCGAGCGCTTGGCGGCGCCGGCGGTGAGGTCCGCGCCCCACACCTGCCGCGCCTTCTCGGGCAGGTAGAACAGCGGCAACCACCCGTCGGCCATCTCCGCGGTCATCTCCACGTTCTTCGGCCCGAGGGACGCCACGTAGATCGGGATCGTGCTGCGCACGGGGTGGTTGATGAGCTTGAGCGGCTTGCCCAGACCGGTGCCCTGACCCTCCGGCACGGGGATCTGGTAGCTGGGGCCGTCGTGCTCGACCTTCTCGCGTCGCCACACCTGCCGGCAGATGTCGATGATCTCCCGCGTGCGGCCGAGCGGCTTGTCGTAGAGGACGCCGTGGAAGCCCTCGATCACCTGGGGGCCAGAGGCGCCGAGGCCGAGGATGCAGCGACCGTCGGACAGCGCGTCGATGCCGGCCGCGGTCATGGCGATGAGGGTGGGGGTGCGTGTGTAGATCGGCAGGATTCCGGCGGCGATCTCCACGGTGGTGGTGCGGGCAGCGAGGTAGCCCATGCTGCTGACGGCGTCGAAGCTGTAGGCCTCGGCCACCCACACCATGTCGAGCCCGGCCCTCTCGAGCTCCACCACCTGTTCGACGCCTTGCTTGAAGCCACCTGCGTAGCTGATCTGGGTGGACAGCTTCATGGTCTTCTCCTGGGTCAGTGAATGGCCCGAGCGCTCACAGCGCGGCGCGGCGGGCGCGGGCTGCGATGGCCCGCTCTAGCAGGTGGGCGGGGACGCCGAAGGCGTTGTCAGCGGCAGCCGGGCCGCCGGACTCGTCGGGCCCGTCGGCGGCCGTTTCCTCGACTGCCTCCACCGCCACCCGATCCTCCACCGGCACGTAGTCGTCACGGGCCACGATGTGACGCCCGTCGAGCAGACCCTGCTCCACGCCATTCTCGAACAGCACCCGGTAGCGGATCCAGGAGACCCCACCGACCTGGAGCACCTTGCCCGGGGTGCCGGCCGGCACGCTGGGGAGGTCCACCCAGGCCCGGACCTTCTGATGACGATCGAGCGCGATCGGGGTGAGGACGGCGGGCATGGGCGACAGTCTGACCCGGGGCGACGACCGGGAATAAGTAGCCAGGCTACTTAGTTGGGTGAAACGATGCCCGACGTGCCGCTTCCCGACGCCACCGCCGAGCTGGCGGGCCGTCTGCGGCTGTCCGTCACTCGCCTGGCCCGCCAACTGCGCCAGACCGCCGACAGCGACCTCTCCCCCACCCAGGCATCGGTGCTGGCCACGCTCCACTCCGCGGGCCCGCTCGCCCTCGGCGAGCTGGCTGAGCTCGAGCGCGTTGCCTCTCCCACCATCACCAAGGTCATCGGGATCCTGCACGACAAGGGCCTGGTCGCGAGGGTCACCGACCCGGCCGACCGTCGCTTCGTGCGGGTGAGCCTCACCCCGGCGGGCGATGCCCTCCTCGAGCGCACCCGCGCCCGCAAGACCGCCTGGCTGGCCCGCCAGCTGCGAGACCTCTCGCCCGGCGAGCTAGACCGGCTGGCCGCCGCCACCGAGGTGCTCGAGCACCTCACCACCAGGCGAGCCACTCGATGACGCGCCTCCGCGCCTTCGGCGCCGACACCTTCCGATCGTGGCGCAGCCGCAACTTCCGGCTGTTCTTCATCGGCCAGATCATCAGCCAGACTGGCACCTGGATGCAGATGGTGGCGATCGGCCTCCTCGTGCTCGCCCTGACCGACAGCGGCGTAGCGGTGGGGCTCGTCACGGCCACCCAGTTCCTGCCGATCCTCGTGCTGGGCGCCTGGGGTGGTGTGCTGGCCGACCGACGCGATCGTCAGCGGCTGCTGCTGGTCATGAACGCCATCGGCGCCGCGGTGGCGGTGGCCTTCGCCGCGCTGGTGCTGACCGGCGCCGACGAGCTGTGGTCGATCTTCCTGCTCACCTTCGCGGCGGGCACAGTCACCGCGCTGGAGAACCCGACACGACGCGCCTTCGTCACCGATCTGGTCGATGACATCGACGTGCCCAACGCGGTGGGGCTGAACAGCACCCTCATGACGGGATCGCGAGTGGTCGGCCCCGCCGTGGCCGGGGCCCTCATCGCCGGGCCGGGCATCGGGTGGTGCTTCGCGGTCAACGCCCTCTCCTATGGGCCGCAGCTCGCTCTCTTCGCCCGCATGGACCGCAGCGCCTTCCGGCCGGCCGAACGGGTGGCCAAGGCCAAGGGACAGCTCCGGGAGGGCCTCCGCTACGTGTGGGCCACACCCGAGCTGCGCCTGCCCCTGTTGCTCGTGAGCGCGGTGGGCACCTTCGCCTTCAACTTCTCCGTGATCCTGCCGCTGTTCGCCACCCGCGACCTCGACGGTGGGCCCGCCACCTTCACCACGCTCTTCTCGGTGATGAGCGCGGGGTCGGTGGTCGGTGCCCTCGCGATCGCCCGCCGCACCGAGGCCGACACCGCTTTCCTCGCGCACTGCACCGTGGCCCTCGGCGTGGCGATGATCGTGCTGGCCGCCGCGCCGGTCACCGCGGTTGCCTACCTGGCCGTGATCCCCGTCGGCATCACCAGCGTGATGGTGATCTCAGGCTCCAACGCCGTGGTCCAGCTCGGTACCGCGCCCGCCATGCGAGGCCGGGTGCTGGCCCTGCTGGCGGTGGTGTTCCTGGGTTCCACGCCGATCGGGGGCCCGATCTCGGGGTGGGTGTCACAGGCCTTCGGCGCCCGGTGGGCGCTGGGGCTCGGTGCGCTCGCCTCCGTGCTGGCCGGGGCGCTCACGCTGCGCGCGGTACGGGCCCTGCCCCAGCGCCAGCCCGTTCCCCGCCTGGGTCGGGCCGTGCTCACCGTCGACCCGTCACCGGTGGGCGTGGCGCCCGGGCGCTGAGGTCGAGTCCGGCCCGCCCCCTGCGGCCCGGCGACCACCGGCCCAGGTCTGGCCCTGCTCCACGTCCACGTCGTGCGGCAGGCCGAGCACCCGCTCGGCCACGATGTTGCGCTGCACCTCACCGGTGCCACCGCCCACCGTGAGGGCGGGCGAGAACAAGAAGCCGTAGTGCCACATGGCCGGGTCGTCGCCCATCGGACCGACGCCCGTGAGCATCCCCCCGGCGCCGGCCAGGTCCTTGGCCAGGCCCATGATGTGCTGACCGTGCTCGTCGGCGAGGATCTTGCGCACCGACGCCTCTGCGCCCGGGGCTTCGCCCTTGATGCGGGCGGTCACGGTGCGCAGACGGATCAGGCGCAACAGCTGGTGCTCGATGTGCAGGCGAGCCAGGCGCTGACGCAACACGGGATCCGCAACGCCTCCGGCGGCGCGCACGATTCCCAGCAGGTCCTCCGCGGTAGGACCCATCCCCCAGAGCGCGCCCCCGGACGACAACGACACCCGCTCGTTTCCCAGCGTGACCTTGGCCAGGCCCCAGCCGCGGTTGACCTCCCCCACGAGGTTGGCGGCCGGGAGCCGCACCTCGTCGAGGAACACCTCATTGAACATGTGCACCCCGGTCATCTCGATGATCGGCCGGATCTCGACCCCCGGTGCGTCCATGGGGCAGATGAAGTACGAGATGCCCTCGTGCTTGGGTGCGTCGGGCTCGGTGCGGGCGATGAGGATGCCAAAGCGGGAGTGCTGCGCCAGTGAGGTCCAGATCTTCTGACCCGTCACCACCCACTCGTCACCGTCTCGCACGGCACGGGTGGACAGCGACGCCAGGTCAGATCCTGATGCGGGCTCGCTGAAGAGCTGGCACCAGATCTCCTCGGCGGCCAGCAAGGGGAACAGGTAGCGGTCCTTCTGCTCCTCGGTGCCGCCGTGCAAGATCGTGGGTCCCGCCCAGCCGATGCCGATCGTGTTCGACGGCCTCGCCACGCCAGCGAGGGCCAGCTCCTCGTCGATGATGATCTGGTGGATCGGGTCGGCGTCGAGGCCCCACGGACGAGGCCAGTGGGGCGCCACGTATCCCGCCTCGGCGAGCGCGCGCGCCGAGGGCAACGGATGGGCGGCGAGCCATGCGCGGACCTCCACGCGGCGAGGGTCGTCGGAGGCGGGCAGCTCGAAGTCCACCACCGCAACGTAGCGGTCGACTTGACCGATCGGTCAAGGGCGAACGACGCCCGGCTAGCATGGGCGGCCGTTCGCACCACCGAGGGGGAGCAATGCCGGGCTGGAACTTCGCCGATGTCTGGGAGATCGTGGCCCAGCAGGTGCCCGATGCGCCCGCCCAGGTGCAGGGCGACCGCCGGATCTCCTGGTCCGAGTTCGACCGGCGCGCCAACGGCGTCGCCCAGGCCCTCCTCGACGCTGGCGTGGCAGAGCAGGACAAGGTGGCGCAGTACCTCTACAACGGCCCGGAGTACCTCGAGTCGCTGTTCGCCACCTTCAAGGCCGGCCTGGCACCGGTCAACACCAACTACCGCTACCTCGACGACGAGCTCGTCTACCTCTGGGACAACGGCGACGTGGTCGCGGTGGTGTTCCACGGCACCTTCGCCGAGCGCATCGAGGGCATCCGCCACCAGCTCCCGCGGGTGGCGCTGTGGCTCTGGGTCGACGACGGCGCTGGCCCCTGCCCCACCTGGGCCACGCCGTACGAGGCGGCGGCCGAGGCGGGAACCGCGAGGCCGGTGAGCGGTCCGTGGGGGCGCGACGGTGATCACCTCCTGCTGCTCTACACCGGCGGCACCACAGGCATGCCCAAGGGGGTGATGTGGCGTCAGGACGACCTGTTCCGCACCCTGGTGGGCACCTTCGTGCCCGCAGTGCGCGACGGCGACCCTGATGCGCAGGTGATCCGCGATGCCGTGTCGGGGCCCGGCCTCACCGGGCTCCCCGCCTGTCCCCTCATGCACGGCACCGGGTGCTTCACCCAGCTGATCGTGCTGGCCGGAGGCGGCTGCACCGTCACCCTGGAGGCTCGCCACCTCGACATCGACGAGCTCTTCGCCACCATCGAGCGCGAGTCGGTCAACACCGTCGCCATCGTGGGCGACGCCTTTGCCCGGCCCATGCTGCAAGCCCTCGATGCCGCCCCCGGCAAGTACGACCTCTCCAGCCTGGTGATCATCTCGAGCTCAGGGGTGATGTTCAGCGAGGCGTCCAAGCAGGCCCTCCTCGCCCACCAGCCGGGGATGATGATCGTCGATGCGTTCTCGTCCTCGGAGGCCCTCGGCATGGGGCAGTCCGTGAGCAGCTCCTCAGGCAGCAGCACCACCGCCAGGTTCACGGTCGGCGCCTACACCAAGGTGATCACAGACGACGGTCGGGCAGTGGAGCCCGGGTCGGGCGAGACCGGCCGGGTGGCCGTTGGCGGCTGGCAACCGATCGGCTACTACAAGGACGAAGCCAAGTCAGCGGCCACGTTCATCATGTTCGAAGGCCAGCGCTACTCAGTGCCCGGGGACTACGCCATGGTCGAGGCCGACGGTTCCCTCACCCTCCTTGGCCGAGGCTCGGTGTGCATCAACACGGGCGGCGAGAAGGTGTTCCCGGAGGAGGTCGAGGAGGTGCTGAAGACGCACGACTCGGTGGCCGACGCGGTGGCGGTCGGGCTGCCCGACGACAAGTTCGGCGAGGCCATCACCGCGGTGATCGAGCTGGCCCCCGGTGCCCACCTCGACGAGGGCGCGATCGTGGCCCACGTGAAGCACAAGCTGGCGGCCTACAAGGCGCCGAAGCGGGTGCTGGCGATCGACACCATCGGGCGGGCCGCCAACGGCAAGGTCGACTACAAGCGCCTCAAGAGCTGGGCAGCTGCCGAGCTGGGGGTGCCCCTGTGAACGAGCAGCCCAAGGAGCTGCGAGTCGGGTTCCACCGCGATCTCGACGCCATCAACCAGAAGGTGGTCCGCCTCTTCGCGCTCGTGTCGGAGGCGGTGGCGGCCGCCAACGAAGCCCTCCTCGGCGACGACGCCGATGCGCTGGCCACTGTGCGGGCCGGCGAGAAGATCATCGACGGGCTCATGCTCGACGTGGAGGGCGACATCGAGCGCCTCCTCCTCCTCCAGTCACCGGTGGCGGGCGACCTGCGCTACGCCCTGGCCATCATCCGCATCGTGCCCGAGCTCGAGCGCTCGGGCGATCTGGCCGAGCACATCGCCAAGCGGGCCGGCTCGGGCCTGGTCGCCCAGCTCACGCCGGCGGCCCGCGGGATGCTCGAGCGCATGGGCACGGTCACCGCCCAGCTGTGGCGGGCGGCCGCCAACGGGTTCGTCGATCGCGACCCCAGCGCCGGCGAGGCCCTCGAGGCAGCGGACGACGAGGTCGACGACCTGCACACGGCCCTCACAGCCGAGCTCCTCTCGGGCGGTGTGTCGGCCCCGGTCGCCGCCGACGCAACGTTGGTGGCCCGCTTCTACGAGCGGCTGGGGGACCACGCGGTCCACATCGCCACCCGCGTGGCCCGCGCCGTCGGCTGACCACCGAATCGGGGTTCGAGCGGGCAGACTGTGCGAATGGCCATCGCCTTCCGTAGCTCCAACCCCGCCCTGAACGACAAGGCCTTCGAGCGGCTCGCCGAGGGCGAGGCCGGCTGGGCGGCCGGCACCCGGCAGCTCGAGGATGCCTACGCCGCCCCCTCGGCTCCGCCCCGCGCCCACGGCGACACCATGACGGTGAACGGCACCGTGTGGGCCACCGCCGCCCTCCTGGTGCTCCTGGTGGCCTCCGGGGTCTACGGCTGGAACAGCGTCGACGTCACCGCCGAGACGGTGTCGCTGCCCGGCTGGGTGTTCCCTGTAGTGCTCGGCGCCCTCGCGGTGGCCATGGTCACCATCTTCAAGCCGGCCCTGGCCCGGTTCACCGCCCCGGGGTACGCCTTGCTCGAGGGAGCCTTCCTGGGCGCCATCTCCGGCTTGTACAACACGTCCTACGACGGCATCGTCGTGCAGGCCGTCGGCCTCACCGTCGGCGTCTTCGCCGT
>DAIQBC010000086.1:0-9598 GCA_036781345.1 Acidimicrobiales bacterium
CGGCGGAGGCGCTGGCCAACCTCAAGCCCGCCTTCAAGCCCGACGGCAAGGTCACGGCCGGCAACTCGTCGCAGATCTGCGACGGCGCGGCCGCGCTGCTGATCATGAGCGAGGAGAAGGCCAAGGAGCTCGGTCTCACCCCGCGGGCCCGCTTCCACACCTTCGCCCTGGCCGGCGTGGATCCGGTGACGATGCTCACCGGCCCGATTCCGTCCACCGAGAAGGCCCTGGCCAAGGCCGGGATGTCGGTGGACGACATCGATCTGTACGAGGTGAACGAGGCCTTCGCGTCGGTGGTGCTGGCTTGGCAGAAGGAGCTCAAGACCGATCTCGCCAAGACCAACGTGAACGGCGGGGCCATCGCGCTGGGTCACCCGCTCGGCGGCTCCGGGGCCAAGCTCATGGCCACTCTGCTCAACGAGCTCGAGCGCACCGGCGGCCGCTACGGGCTGCAGACGATGTGCGAGGGCGGCGGCCTGGCCAACGCCACCATCATCGAGCGCCTCGGGTAGGAGCCTGGGTCGGCCCATCGGCCCCTAGCCTGGTTCCGTGCGTCGGCCCCCTGTCTCGCGGACCTCGGCCGTGCTTCTGGCGGGCTTCGTCACGGTGGCGTGGTGGCTGACGAAGGCGTCACCGCTGGCGCTGGTGATCGCCGCGCTGGCCGTGTGGGTGATGTTCAAGATCGGCTTCGCCATGCTCGGGGGCCTGGCGCAACCGGTGCCGGAGCCTCCGCCCGCGGGCGAGCTCCGCAAGGTGAAGATCATGTACCGCTGCACGATCTGCGGCACCGAGGTGCGCATGACCACTGCCAACGACCAGATGCCCGAGCCCCCTCGTCACTGCATGGACGAGATGGAGCTGGTCACCCCTGTGGACGACCTCTGAGGCCCAATGTCGTCCACAGGCTGTGGATGGCGTTGGGGAGAGTCACACGGGTGTAACTCGGTCGTCGGCCGCCGTACACTCCCTGGCCACCGGGCGGCGGTTCAGCGGTACTGCGTGGCGGTCATGATCCCGCCCAGGATCGACCCGAGGCCCACCAACAGGTAGCTGTTCTTGGTGCCGCCCGGCAGCACACCGAGGTAGTTGAGGAAGATCACCGCGAGCCCGATGCCGAGCAGCGTGAACATGAGCACCGGCACCCACCGCGGGCTGACCTTGTACTCCTTCGGCACCGGCGGGGTGTAGCGGCTCGACGGATCAGGGCGGGAAGCAGAGGCATGGCCGCCCTTGGGCGTGACCCGTCCGCCCTTCACCCTGCGCTTCGGAGGCGGCTTGGTCGGCATGGCGAGCGAGGCTACCCGGCTCCACCCTCCAGCGCGACCAGACTGCACCCGTGGTCACGCCTTCCGGAGCCTCCAGCGACACCCTTGCTGCGGTGGACATCGGCACGAACTCGCTGCACGGTGTGGTGGCCCGCATGACGCCCGGTGACGCGGGACCCCGCTTCGAGATCCTCGAGCGGGAGAAGGAGATCGTTCGCCTCGGTTCCAGCGGCGGCGACATGCGCGAGCTCACGGCGGACGCGATCGACCGAGCGGTCGCAGCCCTCGACCGCTTCCGTCAGGTGGCCGAGGTGCACGGCGCTCCCATCACCGCCGTGGCCACCTCGGCGGTGCGGGAGGCAGAGAACCGCGACGTGCTCATCGACCGCGCGTGGGACGAGGCGCACGTGCGGGTGACGGTCATCTCCGGGGTCGAGGAGGCCCGTCTCATCCACCTCGGGGTGCTGCAGGCCGTGCCCGTCTACGACAAGCGCATCCTGCTCTGCGACATCGGTGGTGGCAGCACCGAGCTCCTCGTGGGCCAGCGCGGCGAGGTGCTGGCGTCGCGGTCGCTGAAGCTCGGGGCCATCCGCCTCACCCGCCGCTTCTTCGACGGCCGGCTCACCCACCCGGGGGCGCTCGACGCCTGCCGTCGTCACGTGCGCTCCGCCATCGCGCCCTTCGCCCGCGAGGTGCGCGGGTTCGAGGTGGACGTCACGGTTGGCTCGTCGGGCACCATCACGACGCTGGCCGAGATGGCCGCACTTCGGGCCACCGGGTCGCGTCCCCGGTCGGTGAGCAACCTCACCCTCACCACCGAGCAGCTCGATGCGCTCCTCGCTGAGCTGGCTGCGGTGCCGAGCGCCGCGGCACGCGCGGAGCTGCCGGGGCTCGACGCCGCTCGGGCCGACATCATCCTCGCAGGGGCCGTGATCCTCGAGCAGGTGGTCCACGAGCTGGGCATCACCGAGATCGTCGTCTCCGACTTCGCCCTCCGGGAGGGGGTGCTGCTCGACACCTGGCAACGGCGCCACGGCGGGTCGCTCCACCACCTGTCCGACCTGCGCCGCCAGAGCGTGCTCAACCTCGCGGCTCTCATGGACGAAGACCAGCCTCATTCGGCGCAGGTGGCGCGCCTGGCCCTCGAGCTGTTCGACGCGACGGGCGAGGTCCACAGGCTCGGCGACGACGCTCGCGAGATCCTCGAGGCGGCCGCACTGCTCTGCAACGTGGGCATGTTCCTGTCGCACGCCCAGCACCACAAGCACAGCTACTACGTGATCCGCGGCACCGATCGACTGGCCGGCTTCAACGACGACGAGGTGGAGCGCATCGCACTGGTGGCCCGGTACCACCGGAAGTCCGAACCCCGCCCCCGGCACCCGGAGTTCGCCGAGCTCTCGACCGACGCCCAGCACGAGGTGCGGGTGCTGGCCGGCCTGCTGCGGGTGGCCATCGGTCTCGACCGCAACCACGCCGCCCGGGTGGCCTCGGTCGCCGTGCACGACGATGGCGACGGCCTCGTCGTCGAGGTCACGCCGGCCGACGGGGAGGACATCACCCTCGAGCTCTACGCCGCTGCCTCACGGAGCGGGCTCCTCTCGACGGCGCTGGACTGTCCCCTGGTGATCCGGGAGGCCTGATCAGCGGGCTGTCGCCGGGCTCGGTCAACCGCAGGTGACCCCCGAGTGATCGGCCGGTCGCACCACCACGTCTCGGGTGACCCCCAGGAGGCTGCGTGCCCGCACGGTGAGCGCCCCCGTGCGGAGCGAACCGGTGCAGGTCGACCTCCCGCTGGCGATCACGACCCGCCGCTCACCAGGCTCCAAGGTGAAGGGCCGGATCGTGGGCACGGGCGCGGCGCTGGGAGGGGCGCCGGGGATCGTCACGCCGCGCGGCTGGACCTCGACCTCTGTCTCGGCAGGACCGGCGACGGGCCAGGACACCGACTCGATGCGCACGCTGAGGAGGCCCTCGTTCTCGATGACCGCCGCCCACGACGCGCGGCCACCGGTGACGTGCACGCCGGTGCCGAGGCCCTGGGGGTTCGTGACCCGTGGCAGCACCAGGCCAGAAGCCTGGAGCGCGAGGAGGACCAACCCGATGCCCACCAGCACGAGGCTGAAGGAGCGAACCGGGTGGCCGGGCGCCTGGACGGTCGAGCGGTCGGTGGAGGCTGGGGTGGGGGCGACGTCGGTCATGATGCTCCTCTTGGGTCGAGCTGGCTGAAGGCGGTCCGCACGGCCTCCAGGGCCTGGTCGAGGTCGATGCCACGGTGGCGGGCTTCGAGGGCGAAGGCCACGGCGGCGCTGGCCACGTCGGCTCGCTGCTCGGGGGCGGAGCTGGCCGGCGGGGTCAGCACGATCGTGCCGTGTCGCCCGTGGGTGGCCACCAGCCGGTCGAGCTCGAGCTCCCGGTAGGCGCGGGCCACGGTGTTGGTGGCCACGCCGAGGTCGTTGGCCAGGTGCCGGATGGCGGGGAGCCGTGACTCGGGCCGGAGCACGCCGCTGCGGATCATGGTGGTGATCTGCTCGCGCAGCTGGGCGTAGGGCGGCACGGCGCTGTCGGGATCGAGGCGGATGATCACGACGCTCTCGCCACCGCCTGCGGTCCCCGGCGCACCCGCCACCCGCGGTAGGCGTACCAGCGCCACGACACCAGCGCGCCGAGCACCAGGCACAGGGGGACCAGGCCCGTGAGCGCCACAGGCAGGTCGTGCGGGGAGAGCACCGACCACGCCACCTGGGCGGCGATGAGGAGCACGGCGGCGGTGCCACCACCGGCGAGGTTGTGCACGGCGCTGGCCCGGATGGCGTCGTCCGCCGCCACGATGTCGGCCGGACCCGTGGGCTGCCGGCGGGCGACCACGGAGCGCATGGCGAGCGTCACGAGCCCGGCGATGAGGAGCGCGCCGGCCATGGCGACCAGCAGAGTCGCATCGGAGGGGGGGTCGGCCAGGGGCAGGGTGGGGGCAGGGGCCGCCAGCCCGCCGAGCGCGAAGGCGACCACCGTGAGGGCCGCCACGACCGGAGCGACCTCCAAGCGAAGCGACAGGTAGTCGCGGAGGGCACGTGGGGTGAGCGACGCCGCCAGGGCCGACGACGGGGGGCGGGTGAGGCGGAACTCCGCCCAACTGGCGCCGAGCAGCCAGCCGAGGATGATCCAGATCCAGAACCCGGGCCCGGCCGAGGTGTCGAGACCGACGGCATCATCGAACAAGGCACCGAGGAACAGCCCGCCTACGCCTCCGATCACCCGCAGCACGATCGACAGGCGCACGTAGTAGGTCACCATGGACTGGTTGCGAGGCGTGATCTCGAGTCCCTGGCCCTTGGCCCAGGCCCCGACCTCCTTGGGATCGGAGGCGGCTCGGGCGAACCAGCCCACCAGGACGGCGGCGACCACGAGCAGGACGACGGTCTGGACGAGCAGCGGGGTGAGGTCCATGCGAGGCTCCTTTGTATCAATGTACTGATACAATGATACAAGGCTCGCTGTCAACCCCCTGGGGCCACACCCCGAGGTGGGGCTACCGTCCGGCGGTGGCCACCCGGGTGCTCGTCATCGACAACTACGACAGCTTCGTCTACAACCTCGTGCAGTACCTGGGGGAGCTCGGGGCCGAGCCGGTCGTGCACCGCAACGACGACCTCACCGTCGAGGCGTTGGTGGCGCTCGAGCCCGACGCCGTGCTCGTGTCGCCAGGCCCGGGCACGCCGGATGATGCTGGCGTGTCGAACGACGTCATCACCGCCTTCGCGGGCCGGGTGCCGGTGCTCGGCGTGTGCCTCGGCCACCAGTGCATCGGGCAGGTGTACGGCGGGACGGTGGTGCGGGCTCCGCAGGTGATGCACGGCAAGACGTCGCTGATCCAGCACGCGGGCGTTGGCGTATTCGCCGGGCTCCCGCAGCCACTGGAGGCCACCCGCTACCACAGCCTCGTGGTCGACCGGGGCTCTGTGCCCGACTGCCTCGAGATCACCGCCGAGACCGACGACGGCCTGGTGATGGGTCTACGGCACCGGGACCTGGCGGTGGAGGGGGTGCAGTTCCACCCGGAGTCGATCCTCACGACAGGCGGTCACGACCTCCTACGCAACTTCCTCGCCCAGACGGGTGCGGTGGTGAGCTCGGGGTAGGCGCCTGTCACGCCGTCGTCGGAGGTGCAACGAGCAGGCCCACCGTGATCGTGACGTCTGCACCTTCTAGGGCGACAGTGTTGCCAGCGGGATCTTGGGCGATCACACGCCCGGCCTTGGTGGGGTCGATCGTCTCTTGCTCGACCACGATGGCACTGAAGCCGGCACCGCTGAGGGTGTTGATGGCGTTGGCTTCGGTGAGCCCCACCACAGAGGGGACCGTGGCCTCTGCGGGCCCGCTCGACACCACAACGGTGACGGCCGTGCCCTTGGGCTGGAGGGAGTCGGCAGGGGGATCGGTGCGGATCACGAGCCCCTCCGCCACCGTGTCGGAAGGCTCGGTGGTCTGGTTCACCGCGAAGCCGGCCTGCCCGAGCAGGTTGGAGGCCTCGGCGGTGGTGCGACCGACGACGTTGGGCACCGCTCGCGGCGCTGGGCCCTTCGACACCGACAGTCGCACCTCTGAGCCCTTCGGCGCGTCGGCCGCCGCCGCTGGGTCCTGATCGACCACTTCGCCAATCGGCGCATCTTCGTCTTCGACCTCTTCCACAACCACGGTGAAGCCCTGCGCTGTGAGCAGCAGACGGGCTTGGTCGAGCTGGGACCCGATCACGTTGGGTACGGGAATGGCCTCGGCCCCCGCGCTCACCTTGAGCTGGACCGTGGATCCCTCATCCACCTTCTGCCCCCGCTTGGGGTCTTGGTCGAACACCGTGCCCGCCGGCTCGTTGTCGTTGGCCTCCTGGAGGATCTCCACCTTGAGGTTCAGGTCCTCGAGCACTCGCTGGGCGTCGGCAACGGGCCGACCGATGACGTTGGGCACGTCCACTTGGGCCACGGTCGACTTGTCGGATTCGCCCAGGCCGAGGGCCTTGGCCAGCAGGAACAGCATGCCGGCCAGCAGGACGAGCAGCACCACGAGCCCGGTCAGAAAGAGCCCGGAGGTGCGCTTGGGCTCCTCGTCCTCCTCGTCGTAGTAGTCGGGGGCGGCCGGCGCGGCGCGACCGGCCGCCGGTACGACGGTGGTGGCGCCGGGGTCCACTGGAGGGACCATCACGGGCTCGGCCAGGATGCGTCCACCCTCGCGGAAGCGGCGGAGGTCGGCCCGGAGATCCTCGGCCGACGGGTAGCGGTTGGCCGGGTTCTTGGCCAGGCACTTGAGGATGATCGCTTCGATGGCCGGCGGCAGGTCTGCATTGAGCTGCCGCGGCGGGACGGGCGACTCCTGCACGTGCTGGTAGGCGATGGCCACCGGCGAATCGCCGCTGAAGGGCGGGCGCCCGACCACCAGCTCGTAGAGCACGCAACCGAGCGAGTAGATGTCCGAGCGCGGGTCGACGGGGTCGCCGCGTGCCTGCTCCGGCGAGAAGTACGTGGCGGTTCCCATCACCGTGCCCACCTGGGTGAGGTTCTCGTCCGCGTTGTGGCTGATGGCCCGGGCGATGCCGAAGTCGGCCACCTTCACCTGACCCGCCTGGGTGATCAGCACGTTGCCCGGCTTCACGTCGCGGTGGACCACCCCGCTGCGGTGGGCGAAGCCGAGGGCGGCGGCCACGTCGGCGCCGACGTCGGCGGCTCGGTCGGGGTGGAGCGGACCTTCGGACCGCAGTATGTCCGACAGGGTGCGACCGTCGACGTACTCCATGACGATGAAGTAGGTGCCATCCGCCTCGCCCCAGTCGTAGACGCCCACGATGTTGGGATGGTTGAGGTTGGCCGCGGCGGTGGCCTCCCGCCGGAACCGCTCGACGAAGGCGGGATCGGTGGCGAACTCGGGGAAGAGGACCTTCACCGCCACCGGCCGGTCGAGGAGCTGGTCGCGGGCGAGGAAGACGTCGGCCATGCCTCCGCGCCCCAGCGGACGATACAGCTCGTAGCGACCGTTGAACACGGTGGGCCCGGGGTCCGACATGCGGGCCTCAGACTAGTGAGGGCTAGGCGGCCACCCCCGGCATCCACCTCAACGCTGGAGGTAGGCGGCCAGCACGGCCTGGGCGATCGGTGCCGCCACGCGCCCGCCTGTCTGCTCGCTGGCGCCGGGCTGGCCCTCGATGATCACCGCGACTGCGATGGTGGGCACCTCGCCGGGAGGACCTGCGAAGCCGACGATCCAGGCGTGGGATCGGGGCGGGTCGGTGCCGAGCTGGGCGGTCCCGGTCTTGCCGCCCACATCGAAGCCGGGCACGGCCAGGCGGGTGGCCGTGCCCGACGCCACCACACCACGCATGGCCTCCCGCATCAGCGCCGCGGTGGCGCTGTCCATGGCGGTGGTCCACACCTGGGGTTCGTAGGTGTCGACCACGTTGCCGTTGCTGTCGCGCACGTCGCGCAGCACGTGGGGCACCATCACCTCGCCGTCGGAGTTCGCCACCGCCCCTGCCACCATGGCCATCTGCAGCGGCGTGGCGGCCACCTCGAACTGACCGATGGATGATTGGGCGAGGGCGGGCAGGTTGCGGGCGAAGTCGGTGGGGAAGTTGGAGGTGGCCGGCGCCGTCAGGTCGATGGGCACGTCCTTGTTGAAGCCGAACGCCTCGGCGGTGGCGATCATGGCCTCGGGACCGGTCTCCACCCCCATCTGCGCGAAGGCGGTGTTGCACGACGTACGAAGGACCTGGAAGAGCGCCCCGCCACAGGAGTCCCCCCCGAAGTTCTGGAGCGGCCGGGTGGTGCCGGGGGCGGTGTAGCCGCTGCTAACGGGGTAGACGGGTGCATCGACGGTCACTCCGCCGCGGCTGAGCCCGGCGGTGGCCGTCACCACCTTGAAGGTGGAACCAGGGAAGAAGCGGTCCTGGTAGGTGCGGGCGAGGCGGGGCTTGTCGGGGCTGGCGTCCAGCAGCCGTTGCACGCCGGCGGCCGTCTCGGTGTCGTGGTCGGCGAGCAGGTTGGGGTCGTAGGTGGGGTAGGAGACAAGCGCCAGGATCTCGCCTGTGCGTGGGTCGAGGGCGACCACAGACCCCTCCCGAGCACCGAGCTGCTCGGTGGCGATGCGCTGGAGGTCGGCCCGAACGGTGACGGTGAGGTCGCCGACGTGGTCCTTGTCCACGAAGAGGTCGCCGAGATCCTGGAACGACAGGTCGAGCGTGCGGCCGGCGAGCTCGTCGTTGTAGGTCTTCTCGACACCGGAGCTGCCAAGGGTGAAGCTGAAGTAGCCGGTCACCTGCGCGAACAGCGGCCCCTCCGGGTACTCCCGCTGCAGATCGAACCGATCACCTGAGGGCACCGAGCGGGCGATGACCACACCGTCTGCCGTGGTGACGCTGCCACGCGGTTGGCTGAAGTCCCGCAGGATCGCCCGGGTGTTCACCGGGTTGTCATTGAGCTCGGCTGCTTGGAACACGGTGAGCCGGTTGAGCTGGACGAACAGCACGAAGAAGCACGCCATCAGCCCGAGGCCGAGCAGGCGGATCTGGCGGGTCATCCCGCGTCCTCCCGCTGCACCGTGTCGTCGGAGATGCGCAAGAGGAGGGCCAGCAGCACGTAGTTGGCCACCAGCGAGGAGCCTCCGTAGGAGACGAACGGGAGCGTGACGCCGGTGAGGGGCAGGACGCGGATCACGCCTGCGATGATGATGAACGACTGCACGCCGATCAGCACCGTGAGCCCGGTGGCGAGGAGCCGTTCGAAGGGCACCTCGGTGCGCAGAGCGATCCGCAACCCGGCACCAATCATCAGCAGGAAGGCGACGAGCACGCCGGTGGCGCCCACCAACCCGAGCTCCTCCCCGATGGCGGCGAAGATGAAGTCGGTCTCGGCGTAGGGGATGCGGGTGGGACTTCCGAGGTTGATGCCGGTGCCGGTCACGCCCCCCGCGGAGAACGCGAACTGGGCCTCGACGATCTGGAAGCCGTCGTCCTTCGGATCCTCCCAGGGATCGAGCCAGATCGCGACGCGGTCCTGCACGTGGACGAAGTGGCTGTGTGCGAACACCGCCCCGACGGCGAAGAGGAGCGTGCCCATGACGAGGTAGGTCGACCGCTCGGTGGCCACCCACAGCAGGGCCACGAAGAGGGCGAAGAACAGCAGGGAGCTCCCGAGGTCCTTCTGCGAGATCATGACCACCAGCGACGCACCCCAGGCGAGCAGCACGGGGCCGAGGTGCTTCGGGTCAGGGAGGGGGATGGGACCGAGGCGACGGTTGCTCACGGCCAGCAGCTCGCGCTTCTCCACCAGGTAGGAGGCGAAGAACAGGGC
>DAIQBC010000087.1:0-9533 GCA_036781345.1 Acidimicrobiales bacterium
CGACTCGCTCGGCGATGTCCCGGCCCCGGATGCCCGGGTCCTCGGCGATGCAGAGGAGGACATGCGAGTGGTTGGTGAGAAACGTCCAACCTGGCTTGGTCGTCTGCGCCACGATCCCTGACCCTTCGTCCCCTGAAGCGTAACTCGTACCTGCGCCTTCGTGGGTGGTCCTGTCGTCCATGCCCCGTCTTGGCTCAGGGCCTGCCGGACGACGATCGCCAGCCCCGATCCGATGACGGGTTCGGCCCTACGAGTGCGCCGGCGCTGCCTCCTCGAACCGGCCGAGGCCGTAGTCACCGGCGATGGTGGTGCGGTGCATGCAGCGACCGTTCTCGGGCGCCGTGCCCGACACCGAGTGGAGGATCCGCCAGTTGTCCCAGATGACCATGTCGGTGGGCACCCAGCGGTGGAAGTAGCTGAGGCCTCTCGCCGCCTCGACGATCTCGTTGCACACTTCTGTGAGCAGCAGCTCGGCGGCGGCATCGTCCCGACCCTCGATCCCCTTCGCCATCCACGGGGACACGTGGAGGACCTTCTCACCGGAGCTACGGGTCCAGACCGCGGGGTGGATCGCCCGGGGCCGATGCTCGTACTCGGTCATCACGCCCATGGCCTGGGGGGACGCCTGGACCTCGACGAAGTCGTCGGGCCGCCCGAACCGGAGGTTGTCGAGGATCACGTCCATGGCGTAGATGACCAGCTCGCCTTCGATCCGCTCCCGCACGTCGGGCGAGATGGCGTTGTAGAGAGCGATGCCGTCGACGAACCCGGTCATCCCGCCATCGGGAGGGATCTCCACGGCGCGGAGCACACCGGCCCGGTTGAGCTGATCGTTGTAGCAGTGGTCGAAGTGCCACGGCAGCCACTGCGACAGCAGCCGGCCATCCAGCCGGACGACGCCTCCTGCGTTCGGTTCGTGTCGGATCTCGATGACACCGACCATGTCGTCGCCGCCGACCCGGGGCGTCGCGGCGCTCGGATGGTCCTTGAGCGGTCCGAACACGGTGCTGATCGCCACCTGCATCTCGGGTGTCGGATCCACCTGTTCGAAGATCAGCAGCCCGCGCTCCTCGAAGGCCTCGTTGAGACGACGCCGTACCTCCTCGTCGCCGAGGTGCTCGAGGGTGAGACCCCCGACGCGGGCCCCGAAGGAGAGGTCGTCGCGGATGGGACGCACGGTCATGGCGGTCATGGTCAGCTCCTCATGATCGATTCGGTCAACGGTCGCCGCCGATCGTCCGATCGGCCCAGTCGATGAGCTCGGGGACCAGAAGCGGCCAGCGAACGAAGAGCGAGCCAACCTCCCCCACCGCCGCTCGACGCTCGTTCCACTCATCGTCGCCCCATGGCGGCTCCACCAGCTCGGCCCCCGGCAGGCCGGCGGCCAGCGCCTCAGAGGTGACGCGGGTGTGCGACATGTCCGACGTACCGCTGCGGAACACGAGGGCCGGGACGGCCAGGCGGGCCACGTCCTCGTCGTCGAGCCCAGGGACGAGCGAGTCGTCACACGGGCAGTAGGCGAGCATCCAACTGTCCATGACGGCGAGGAACTCCTGGCGGTCCATCGACAGGAACCGATCGCGGTTGCCCGGGTTGCTCGCCAGCACCTCCTGCCACTGGTCGATCTCGACGACCGCCTCCATCCCGCCGTGCCACGCGGCTTCCGCCGATGGCATGCAGTAGTAGCTGGCGAGCTGGAGCAGTCCCGGGACGCCACCACTGATCCACCACATCGCCAACCCCGCCGTGACGTCGGGGTTGCGGGCCGCGGTGAGCAGCGACACCCGCGCGCCGCCCGAGCCGCCGGCGATCACCGTCGGGCCGAGGTCGAGATGGCGAAGGAGCGCGCCGAGCGCCTCGGCCTGGACCTCGGACTCCGAGCGCCCGCGAAACACGACTGAGGACGCGCCGCAGTTCGGGCGGTCCCAGGTCAGCACCTGCCGGTCGTGGTCCGCCAGCGCCCGGGCCATCTCGGGGAGCCCACCGACCTCCTTGGTGAACCGCCCGCCCGGCGTCAACACCCAAGGTTGGCCCTCACCCACCAGCTCATAGGCGATCTCGATCCCGTCCAGATCCGCCACAGGCATGCCGGTCCCCCTCTGTGTCGGCTCCATGCATCACCGCGGACCGACGCGCTGCATCCTAGGTGAGCTCGTACGCGGCAAGGTCGGGGGCGGCCATGCGCTCCCGGAACTGGCGGAACGGCCACGGCCACACCGCCGGCAGACCCCGGTCGTCGAGGTACCAGCTCTGGCAGCCCGTGACCCACACGGTGTGCCGCGCCGCCTCCTCGCGGGCTCGCTCGAACTCGGCAAGGGCCTCCGCGCTGGCGCACAGCTCACGACACTCACCGCGACGGACGCGCTCGACGAGCTGCAGGATGTAGCCAAGCTGCAGCTCGGCGACCTCGATGAGCGAGAAGTTGCCCACCGGGCCGTTGGGGCCGTTGAGCATGAAGAGGTTCGGGAAGTCCGGGATGGAGATCGACAGGTAGGCCTCGGGCCGGGGGTCCCAGGTTTGCTCCAAGGTGGTGCCCCCGCGGCCCACGATCTCCATCGGGCGCATGAAGGCGTCGGCGTGGAACCCCGTCGCCAGCACGAGCACGTCCAGGTCGTGGCGGCGGCCGTCCTTCGTGCACACGCCCCTGGACTCGACCCGCTCGATGCCGGCGGTGACGAGCTCGGCGTTGGGCCGCTGGATGGCGTCGTAGAAGTCGGGGGAGATGATGAGGCGCTTGCAGGCGGCTCGGTAGGTGGGACGGAGCCGCTCCCGGAGGACGGGATCGCGCACGTTCTGCTCGAGGTTGTCCAGGCACGCCTGCTCGATCATCCGGAGCTCCGGCGCCTCCGTGTCGACCACCGCGTTGGCGAACACGTCGAACATGTCGGCCAGCGTCTGGTGCAGCTCGGCCAGCTTCCCGGGGTCCTCGCGGAACGCCGCCCGCTCCTCGACGGTGTAGGCGGGGTTCTCCTGCGGCATGACCCACTGCGCGGTGCGCTGGAACAGGGAGAGCCGGGCCACCCGGTCGACGATGGCCGAGGTGATCTGCACCGCAGTCGATCCGGTGCCGATCACTCCCACCCGCGCGCCCTCGAGCGGCACGCTGTGGTCCCAGCGGGCGCTGTGGAAGAGCGCGCCGTCGAAGGCGTCGAGCCCCGGGATGTCCGGGTACCGCGGGTGGTGCAGCACGCCGGTGGCCGCGATCACGATGTCGGCCTCGTCCTGATGGCCAGACGCGGTGGTCAGGTGCCACCGGCCGTCGATGAGCTCGGCGCGGACCACGGCGTCGCCGAAGCGCGTTCGCTCGACCACGCCGTGCTCCGCAGCGACGCGCTCGAAGTAGGCCTCGATCTCCTCACCCGGCGCGAAGCGGCGGCTCCAGTCCGGCGACAGTGCGAAGGAGTAGGAGTAGAGATGGGACGGCACGTCGCAGGACAGGCCGGGATACGTGTTCTCCCGCCACGTACCGCCCACGCGGTCACCCTTCTCGTACACCGTGAAGTCGGTGAGGCCCGCTTCGATGAGCTTGATGGCGCTGAGGATGCCGGCCATACCCGCGCCGATCACGGCAACCCGCAGCGGTCGTCCCTCCTCGTCCATCCCGTGATTCCACCACAGGTCCGCCCCCGGTCCGCCAAGCAGGGCCCGCCTGTGCTACGGAAGGAGCCCATCGGGAGCGTGACGGACACCATGAGAAGCTGGGTGGAGGAGTCGGCCTACGGTCGCGGGCTCGGCGTTCGTCTCGCGGAGGCGTCCGGCACCGGCGCTCGTCTCTCGCTCCCCTACCGGGAGCCGAACTCGAACCCGGGCGGGGCGCTGCACGGCGGCTGCGCCGCCTCGCTGGGTCTCATCGGGGGCCAGGTGGTGGCACGCCTGGCCCTGGGCAAAGCCATGGCCCCGTTCCACACGGCCGCGTGCCAGGTGAGCTACCTGGCCGCCGCCATCGAAGAGGACGTGACCGCGACCACCGCGCTCTCGCGCAAGGGCAAGGAGCTCTGCTTCGCGGAGACAGCGGTCGAGACGGCGGAGGGAAAGCCGATCGCCCGCATCTCGACGGTGGTGCGGGGGCGGGCGGGCGCCGAACCTGCCTCGCCGGCCAGCGCGCACCGTGACCATGGCATCGGCGATCCCGGACCTATGGGACCCTTCGTGAGCTCGATGCCCTTCGCCAGCGCCCGGCAGATGGTCGTGGAGCACATGGCCGGCGGCACGTCCCGCATCGCGATGCCCCTCGGCGACGCCAACGCCGACCTCGACGGCCCGTTCCACGAGGGAGCGGTGCTGGCGCTGCTCGACACCACGGGTGCGATGGCGGCCTGGGGGGCGGTGGGCCCCGGACGGTTCAAGGCGTCCTCTGCGGCCATCCAGGCTCAGATCCTCGGGCCAGTCCAGAGCGACGACCTCGTAGGCTTCGGGCACGTCGTGCAGCGCGACGACGAGCTGTTCTGGTCCGACGTTGAGATCGCCGACGCTCCCACCGGCGA
Source organism: Acidimicrobiales bacterium (assembly GCA_036781345.1). Lineage (GTDB taxonomy): Bacteria > Actinomycetota > Acidimicrobiia > Acidimicrobiales > VFJN01 > VFJN01. The sequence continues at coordinate 4,485 of DAIQBC010000087.1, forward strand.
GCTCCGGGCCCGAGGCACCGTCGTCTACCGCATCGTCAGCTGACCACGAAGCGCCCATGAGGAGGCACCCGACGCTGACGTTCAGGCCGACGTCCCATCGGAGTGCCGCGTCACCTGAATGACGATCTTCCCGACGGCCTCAGCGCGGTCGACGGCGTTGAGGCTCTCGGGCAAGGCATCGAACGGGATCACCGTGGTCGCCCCGGAGATCCGCCCCTCGGCCTCGAGCTCGAGCAGCGCATCGTGGTCGATGACAGGCTCGGCGCGCGTGAGACCGCCCGCGTACACGCCCATGACGGACGCATTGCGCCAGAAGAGCTGCGAGACGTCGGGGGCGACCCAGGAGCCGCTCGCGAATCCGACCGCGAGGAGCCGCGCGCCGTTCGCCAGGCACTGCACGGTCTCCCCGGAGGCGGAGCCACCCACCGGGTCATAGACGAGGTCGACCCCTCTGCACGACGTGGCATCGGACACCACCTCGGGCACCGACTGCGTCGTTCGGTCGATGACAACATCGGCGCCAATCCGCAGGCAGAGATCCCGCTTCGGTACACCAGCGACGACCGCGATGACACGCGCGCCGAGCGCTCGCCCGAGCTGGCGGCCCGGACCAGGAGCTCGGCATCACGGTCGCCAGGGGGGCACATCGGTAGACGACGAGGCCTGCCCAGTGCCAGGGTGAGCCCCGTGGTGCCACGCAGTCGTCGACCCGAAGCTGAGGCTTGGTGATCGCAGGTACCCGGCCGGACCCGATGAGTGCTGGTCTGCGCGTCGAGTTGGCGGACCGGTTCTGGGCACCGCGCCTCGAGCAGCTTCGGACCACCACGCTGCCGGCGATCTGGGCCCGACTCGACGCGCAGGGTGTCGTCGACAACTTCCGTCGACTCGCTGGGGGTGCGTCCGCTCCCCGGCGGGCGATGCACTTCGCGGACTCGGACCTCTACAAATGGATGGAGGCAGCGGCAATCGCGGGTGGCGCGGACGGGATCGACGAGGTGATCGACCTCGTCGAACGGGTGCAGCAACCTGACGGGTACGTCAGCACCTACTACGGACAAGCAGGCCTCCCGGAGCGCTACACCGACCTCACCTTCGGTCACGAGCAGTACTGCATCGGGCACTTGATCGAAGCCGCTGTCTCCCATCGCCGCGCCACGGGATCCGATCGGCTGTTGGCGGTGGGGCAGCGCGTCGCCGACCACCTCCTCGCCACGTTCGGCCCGGGACGCGACGAGCGGACCGACGCCCATCCCGAGATCGAGCTTGCCCTCTGTCGGCTGGCCGAGGCCACGGGTGAGGCCCGCTACGTGGACCACGCGGCGTGGATCATCGAACGCCAGCTGGCAGTCGCGGGCCTCGATCTCGAGACGTTCCGGCTCGGCGGACACGCGGTGCGGGCGCTCTACCTGTGCTCAGGGATCGCCGAGGTCGCGCTGGCGACCGGCGATCGACGCTGGGCGGCGGCGGCCCGTCGAGTCTACGCCTCGCTGCTGGCGCATCACTCCTACGCAACCGGCGCGGTGGGCGGTCGCTGGCTCGGCGAGTCGGTCGGTCGGGCCTTCGAGCTCCCCGATGCCACGGCCTACGCCGAGAGCTGTGCGGCGGTGGCCGCCGCTCAGCTGTCGTGGCGGATGTGGCGGCTCGACCAAGCTCCCGAGGCGCTGGACCAGCTCGAGCTGCTCCTCTTCAACGCCGTGCCCTGTGGGGTCGGGGCCGACGGCGCCTCGTGGTTCTACTCCCAACCCCAGGCCGTCGACGAGGTGGCCGCCGACGTGAACCCGTGGGTCTACGAGTTCGACTACGGCCAGATGATGCTGCGCGAGTGGTTCCCCGCGCGACGTCACGACTGGTTCGACGTGCCGTGCTGCCCGCCCAACCTGGCACGGATGTTCGCATCGATCCCCCACCACGTCGCCCAGCTGTCGGGTGACGATCTCCTCGTGCACCTCCCGCTCGCCGGCCGGATCACCGGGCCCGGGTGGGACATCACGATCGAGGGCGGCTACCCGTTCAAGGGCGACCTGACCGTTCGCGTCGACGCCGCCCCGCCCAGCGGCAGGGTCCGGGTTCGTCGCCCTGCCTGGGCCGGCGTCGTCGGCCACGTCACCGCGCCCGACGACGGGAACCTCGTCTTCCCGGTAGAGCCAACCTGGTGGGTCACCAACCACCGGGTCGAGGGCGGGCGCAGCGCCCACGTTCGCCATGGCCCAGTCGTGTGCTGCCTCGAAGGCGTTGACCATCCCGGGATCGATCTCCGCGACCTCGTCGTCGACGTGTCTGCGCCCCCCGACGGCGGGTTCCGCCGGCTCCCGGCCGACCACCGCCTGCACCGGCCGCTGGCCGGAGCCGATCGCGACACCACGGGTGACCCCGTCGCCGTGACGCTCCGCCCGTACGCCGAGTGGGCCAACCGTGGCGCGACCACCTTCCGATTGCGCTTCCCGCCGCTCTCGCCAACGGTCTGACGGACCAACTTCGACGTCGCCAGTCCCCCATACCGGGCACCAGAGGGCTCAGTCGAGGTCTTGGCGGGATCGGGTGGCCCGGCGTTCGACGGCTGCGCATACATTGGTTGCGGCAGTCGTCTGCGCCTCGGTGAGGGAACGACGAGCGCGGCCGGTGCGGGCGGCACGACTCGGCCCAGCGCTACCGTCGCGACATGAGGCAGCACGACTTCTCGTTCGAGATCGAGGCGTCGCCGATGGAGGTGTGGAAGGCCCTGCACCCGCGGCTTCCTCCGATGCCTCCGGGCGAGCGCTTCGTGATCGAGCATGGCGACGTCCGCATCGAGATCGTGCATCCCGGCGACGCGAACGGCGTCGGGCTCGTGCGGCAGTGCACCTTCCGAGTGCCTCGGTACCTGGGCAGCGGTGGCGTCGGCCGTTCGTGGGAGGTGATCACGGATTCCCGCCCCGGAGAGTTCTCGCGGTACGAGGCGGTCGGCAAGCCGCTGTGGTCACAGGCCACCGGCTGGCATGAGCTCAACGACCTTGGGAGCAGCCGAACCCGTGTGACCTTCGGTGAGACCTACGAGGCCTTCAACCCGCTGGCTCGTCGCTTCCTGGAGGCTCGAGTCCACCGGTTCATCTCGGCCGACAACGACATGCTGATCAAAGCAGCGGTGGAGCAGGGCGTCGCGGCGCGGAGGGCACGCGCCGCCAAGTGACGGGGCCTCGGCGCTCATGCGGGGACATGCGCGGCGAACAGTCGCTCCAACGCGACCGCGGCGCCGTCGACCGGGCCGCGGTAGGCGATGTGCTGGTCGGGGCGCACGATCAGGCACTGGTTAGCGTCCAGACCGAACGTCTCGCCCCACACGTCAACGGGGCCATCGGCGATCGCGCACGGCGGCCCACCGTGGCTGCGCGGGGGTTCCACGCCGGCCATCACCAGGATGGTGGGCACGCGCACGTCGACGAGATCGAGCGTGGAGCGGCCATCGGGCAGCCAGGCGTGGGGCAGACGGCCGCCCGGCCGAGTGGTGGGCAGGTAGTCGCGGGCCGGTTCGTCGAGCGCGACCGCTTCGCTGCCGTCGGCCATCACGAGCGGCCCGTCGTAGCTGTGTCCCAGCTGCAGCCCGAGCAGATCGAAGTGGATCGCCTGGTTGGCGATCGCTGCCTCCACGCTGGCACGCCCGGCCGGGTCGGCCAGGATCATGTGCATCGCCGCGGTTGATCCCTGGACATCACCGGTGGAGCCGAGCGCCATCGGGATCTCGATCAGCTTGAAGGCGTTGAGCATCGACTGGTCGCAGTTGAACTGGGCGACGGGCTTGCGCTCTGCCTCGTAGGTGGCGAGCCGAGCGGCATCCAGCCAGCCGGCGTCGACCGCGGCGAGCTTCCAGATCAGGTTGTGCACGTCGGCGACGCCGGTGTTGAGGCCCAGGCCACCGGTGGGCGGGAAGCGGTGCGCGGCATCACCGACGAGAAGCGTACGGCCGCGGCCGTAGCGCTCCGCGATCTGTGCGCTCATGTGCCACCTGCCGACGGTGAGCACCTCGAAGGGGGCATCGGGGTCTGCCAGCGCAGCTCGCACGAGGGCGGCGCAGTGCTCGACGGTGAAGGTCTCGACCGGCTGCGTCTCGGGATCCCACGGGTGCATGTACACCCACTCGCGAGCCCGGCCGTGGGAGATGAAGGTGCCGCCGCTGGCCGGGTCGAGCACGAAGTAGAGGACGCCCGGCTCATGGCCCACGAGCGACCGAAAGTCGGCCGCGAGGTGCACCATCACGAACGATTGCAGTGAACGTGGCCCGACAAGCTCGATCTCCAACGACCGGCGCACCGCGCTGGCAGCGCCGTCGGCACCCAGCAGGTACTTGGCGTTGACGTGCAGCGGGCCGTCGGGACCGACGGCTTCTACCGACACGCCAGTGGCCGTCTCGGTCGCGCCGACCCACTGGTGGTGGTAGCGGACATCGAGCTCAGGTGCGAGCAACAGCGGTTCCAGCCGGTGCTGGCTGAGGTTGCGCAGCGGCGTGGGCGTGATCGCCAGCATCTCGTCGCCCTGGCGCTCGTAGGGAAGCGAGCCGATCACGTCGCCGCCCAGCTTCGTCACCCAGTGGACGAGCCCGGCCTCCTCGGGCGAGAGCGCCGCGGCGAGGACCGGGTCCATCGCCACCCCGGCCTGGCGCCAGATCTCGAAGGTGCGGGCGTTGATCGCGTGGGCCGCGGGAGAGCGCTGCGGCCCCTCACGCTGCTCCAGCACGACGGCCGAGAGGCCGACCTGGTGACAGAGGTGGGCGGCCGTCAGGCCGGTCGGTCCGCCACCGACGATGACCACATCGACGTCAGTCGACGGAACGGCCACTCAGAACACCCCCTCGTAGCTCCCGCCGTCGAGCTGGATGCTCTGGCCGCTCATGTACCCGGCCTGCGCCGAGCAGACGAAGGCGAAGGTGTCGCCGAACTCGCTGGGAAGGCCCAACCGGCCGGCCTTGATCGTGGCCACCTGCTCGGCGCGTGCTTCCTCGTAGGTGATGCCGCGGAGCTGCATCACCAGCTCCGCCATCTGCTGCTGACGGCCGGTGTCGAACCGCTCGGGCAGCAT